>NZ_JBEYVX010000086.1:0-25274 GCF_040644195.1 Streptomyces sp. NPDC047014
TATCGTCTCTCCGTGGCGGGCCGGTCCCTCAAGGGCGCTCCTACGTCGCGTCGCTGCGCGATGGCCTGCGGCCACCCTTGACCGACCGTCCCGCCACGGAAACCCGAAAGACTGCCGGGAAACCCCCGAAGGAACGGGCCGGAGGGACCAGAAACCCTCGGGGCGGCCCGACCGTCCGGGCGAAGCCCAGGACGCGACTGATCGCTACGCGCTGCCGACGGTTCAGCGTCTGCCGGTCGTCCTGGGCCGGACATAAGCCGCCACCAATCGCTACGCGCTTCTCCGAGACGGCGGCTGCGAGTCGCCCTGGGCTGGACATAGGCCGCCACTAATCGCTACGTGCTTCTCCGAGACGGCGGCTGCGAGTCGCCCTGGGCTGGGCATAAGCCGCGACTCGTCGCTACGTGCTCCTGCCGGACGGCGGCAGCGGGCAGCTTGGGGTTGGACATAGGCCGCAAGCGATCTCTACGCGCTTCTCCGAGACGGCGGGTGCACACCAGGGCTGAGTTCGGAGGGGCGGAGGTCTTGCGCTTCCAGGTCCGGCAGTGGGGGTGCATCCGGCGGGGGGAGTCGGTCGGAAGAGGGAGTCAGTCGTCGGGGGTTGCGCGCAGGGTGCGCAGGAAGCGTTCCCAGCCGACCAAGGCGCGGTCCAGGAGGTCCGAGTCCGGTTCGCCCCAGATCTCCACTCCGACCGGAGCGTCTTGGGTGTCGACGGGCTCGCGGTACTGGTGCATGGGCGCCACCTCTCTAGAGATCCGTCAGTACAGCGAATGTGGCGGCCCTTCGTCAACAGATCTCTAGAGATGTCCCCTGGATTCCACCCGAACGAGGTGCATGAGTTGGCCACGCTCTCGATCTAGGGTGTCTAGAGAGGAGAGGGGGTCTTCATGAGTGGCCAGCAGCCGAAGTACCAGCGGATCGCTGGCGAGCTGAGGAAAGCGATCACATCGGGCGAATACGGTCCGGGCGATCGGCTGCCCGGTGAGAACGACCTCATGGCCACGTACAACGTCGCGCGCATGACCGCGCGCCAGGCACTCGGCGTGCTCCAGTACGAAGGTCTCGCCCAAGCCCGCAAGGGCGCCGGCGTCTTCGTCCGTACCTTCCAACCCCTGCTCAGACGCGGAATCGAGCGGCTGGCGCAGGAGCAGTGGGGATCGGGACGCTCGATCTGGTCGGTCGAATCGGAGGACCGCGAACTCGTCGTCGATCAGATCGACGTCCACGAAGTGGCGGCCAGCGACCCCGTCGCCAACGCCCTCGGGGTCACGCCCGGCACCCAGGTCTGGGCCCGCAGCCGACGTTTCGTACTCGACGGCAAGCCGGTGCTCTTCGCGGCGTCCTACCTGCCGGCGGACATCGTCGCCGATTCCCCCATCACCCGGACCGACACCGGCCCGGGTGGTACGTATGCCCGCCTGGCCGACCTGGGGCACGGCCCCGTCCACTTTCGCGAGGAGATCCGCTCGCGCATGCCCTCGGCCGACGAAACCGACCGCCTCGCACTCGCCACGGGCACACCCGTGCTCCAGATCGTCCGCACGGCCTTCGCGGAGAACGGCCGCGCGGTCGAGGTCAACGAAATGACCCTGGACTCCGCCTCATACGTCCTGGAATACGACTTCGACGCCTGACCGCCCCCGCAGGTACCGCCCACCCGAACTCAGTCCGTGTCTGCCCCCACGCGCCGCACCCGCCGTCTCGGAGAAGCGAGTAGAGATCGCTTGCGGCCTATGTCCAGCCCCCAACAGCCCGCTGTCGCCGTCCGGCAGGAGCGCGTAGCGATTGGTGGCGGCTTATGTCCAGCCACGGGAGTTCGCAGTCGCCGTCCGGCAGGAGCGCGTAGCGATTAGTGGCGGCCTATGTCCAGCCCAGGGCGACTCGCAGTCGCCGTCTTGGAGAAGCGCGTAGCGATCAGTCGCGCCCCGGGCTTCGCCCGGACAGATGGGCCGCCCCGACTCTGGAACGGATCCTCCGGCCCGTTCCTTCGGGGGTTTCCCGGCAGTCTTTCGGATTTCCGTGGCGGGGCGGTCGGTCAAGGGTGGCCGTAGGCCATCGCGTAGCGACGCGACGTAGGAGCGCCCTTGAGGGACCGGCCCGCCACGGAGAGACGATAGGACTGACGGGAAACCCCCGAACGTCACTCTGATGCCGCCCGCGCGGCTCCCGCCCACCGAAGCCCCCCACCCCTCAAAACGCCGGCCGCTCCAGGTCCAGCCGTGCCCGGCCCCCCACCGGCGACGACGGTTCGGCGAAGCGGCGTTGGGGGATGCGGCCCGCGCGGTGGGCCTGGCGGCCCGCCGTGACCGCGTCGCGCATGGCCGAGGCCATCAGGGCCGGGTCCTGGGCGCGGGTCACCGCCGAGGCCAGCATCACCGCCGCGCAGCCCAGTTCCATCGCGAGGGCCGCGTCCGAGGCCGTGCCCGCGCCCGCGTCCAGGATCACCGGGACCCCCGCCCGCTCCGCGATCAGCTCGAAGTTGTGCGGGTTGCGGATGCCCATGCCCGAGCCGATGGGGGAGCCGAGCGGCATGATCGCCGCGCAGCCCACGTCCTCCAGTTTGCGCGCCAGCACCGGGTCGTCGTTGGTGTACGGGAGCACCGTGAAGCCCTCGTCCACCAGGATCTCGGCGGCGTCCAGCAGCTCCACTCCGTCGGGCAGGAGGGTGCGTTCGTCCGCGACCACCTCCAGCTTGATCCAGTCCGTGCCCAGCGCCTCCCGCGCGAGCCGCGCCGTGAGCACGGCCTCGCCCGCCGTGTAGCAGCCGGCCGTGTTCGGCAGGACGGAGATGCCGAGCTTGGTGAGCACGGACAGGACGGATCCGCGCACCGTCGGGTCCAGGCGGCGCATGGCCACGGTGGTGAGTTCGGTGCCGGACGCGACCAGGGCGCGTTCGAGTACGTCGAGGCTCGGCGCTCCGCCGGTGCCCATGATCAGGCGGGAGGTGAAGGTCCGGCCGCCGAGGGTGAACAGGTCGTCCGCCATGCCGCTCAGCCCCCCTGCACCGCGGTCAGGATCTCCACCCGGTCGCCGTCGTCCACGACGGTGGCCGGCCACTGCCCGCGCGGGACCACGGTCTCGTTGAGGGCCGCCGCCACCCCGGAGGGGGCGGCGGTCAGGGTGGCGACCACCGTGTCGAGGGTGGTGCCGGCCGCGACCTCGCGCGGCTCGCCGTTGACGGAGATGGTCATGCGTACGACTCCTGGTGTGCGGCGGAGAAGCGGAGCGGGGTGAAGGGGTGCGCGATCTCCGGGAGTTCGCCGGTGGCCAGCAGCCCGGCCATCACCTCGCCGGTGAGCGGGGTCAGCAGCACCCCGTTGCGGTAGTGCCCGGTGGCCAGGTGCAGGCCCGGCAGCTCGGTCGGCCCCAGCAGCGGGGCGTTGTCGGGGGAGCCGGGGCGCAGACCGGCCCGGGTCTCGGTGAGCGGGAGTTCGGTGATGCCGGGGACCAGCTCGTGGGCGTCGCGCAGGAGTTCGTAGACCCCGCCCGCGGTGACGGTGGTGTCCCAGCCCAGTTCCTCGCTGGTGGCCCCGATGACGAGCTCGCCGTTCTCGCGCGGTACGAGGTACACGTGGCTGCCCCGGACGACGGCCCGCACGGTCCGCGACAGGAACGGGGCGTACGCGGCGGGCACCGCCAGCCGCAGCACCTGCCCCTTCACCGGCCGTACGGGCGGCAGCACCTCGGCGGGCAGCCCCGCGAGGCGGCCGCTGAGGGAGCCCGCGGCGAGGACCACCTGGTCGGCGCGGAGCTCCGTACCGTCGTCGAGGAGGGCGCCGCGGGCCCGGTCCCCGGCGGTGACCAGCTGTTCGGCGGCGGCCCGGTGCAGGGTGACCCCGGCCCGCTCGCAGGCGGCCAGCAGGGCGGCGGCGAGCCGGCGCGGGTCGACCTGGTGGTCGCCGTCGACGCGCAGGCCCCCGCGGACGCCCGGGGCGAGCATGGGCTCCAGGCGGCGGCATTCGCGGCCGGTGAGCCAGGTGGACTCCAGGCCGCAGCGCAGCTGGAGGGCGTGCAGTTCGCGCAGGTGGAGGCGGTCGTCGGCGTCGAGGGCGACGGCGAGGGTGCCGCAGGCGCGGTAGCCGATGTCGATGCCCCCGGAGGCTTCGGACAGCTCGGCGGCGAACCGCGGGTAGCGCTCGGCGGAGGCCAGTCCGAGGCCGAGGAGGGCTTCCTCGCCGTAGTGGAGTTCGGTGACGGGGGCGAGCATGCCGGCCGCGACCTGGGCGGCTCCGCCGCCGGGCGCCGGGTCGGCGAGTACGGTGGCCAGTCCGCGCCGGGCGGCCTGCCAGGCGGTGACCAGGCCGATGATCCCGCCGCCGATGACGAGCACGTCGGATCCCCGGCCGGATCCCTTCCGAGATGAGTGCATGGGCGTCCAGCCCCTCCCTTCGCCGGCATGACCCGGATCAGGTTCGTACGGTCGGAGGCCGGCCAGCCTCCCTCTCAGCCCGGTGCGCCGGACTCCCGCGATAGGTACGGTGGCCAGACTATCCCGGTGGTGGACGGCCGGTAAGGCGGCACCTGTTCCTGACGGAGCGTCAGCTAAGTAGGCTGGCGGCGTGAGCGAGCAGACGCAACAGAATCAGCCCGGCGTGGTGATCGTCGGCGCCGGAATGGCCGGGGTGCAGACCGCGGTCGCCCTGCGCGAACAGGGATTCGAAGGCCCCGTGACCCTGCTGGGGGCCGAACCCCACCAGCCCTACGACCGGCCCCCGCTGTCCAAGGCGGTGCTGCTCGGCAAGGCCGAGGACTCCGCCTTCGACGTGGACTTCGACGCCCTCGGCATCGGCCTGCGCCTCGGCACCGACGTCACCGGCCTGCGGCCCGCCGACCGCGTCCTGGACACCGCCGCGGGTCCCGTCCCGTACGAGGTCCTGGTGCTGGCGACCGGAGCGCAGCCCCTGACCCTGCCCGGCGCCGAGGGCGTGCCCGGCGTCCACCTGCTGCGCACCCTGGACGACGCGGCCCGGCTGCGCCCGGTCCTCGCCGCCGCCGCCCGGGTCGTGGTCGTCGGCGCGGGCTGGATCGGAGCCGAGTTCGCCACCGCCGCCCGCGAGGCGGGCTGCGCGGTGACCGTGGTCGAGGCCGCCGGGCAGGTGCTCGCGGGGGCGATGCCGGCCGAGGTGGCCGACGCGATGGCCGGCTGGTACGGGGCGGCCGGCGCCGAGCTGGTCACCGGCGCGCGGGTGGCCGCCGTCGAGGAGGGCCGGGTCCTCCTCGCGGACGGCCGCGCCCTGCCCGCCGACGCCGTCGTCGTGGGCATCGGCGCGCGGCCCGCCACCGACTGGCTGGCCGGCTCCGGGGTGCAGCTCGGGCCGGACGGCTCGGTCACCGCCGACGCCTGGCTGCGTACCTCCCTGCCCGGGGTGTACGCGGTCGGGGACTGCGCCTCCTTCCCCTCCGCCCGCTACGGCGCCCGGCTGCTCGTGCACCACTGGGACAACGCCCTCCAGGGCCCGCGGGCCGTCGCGGCGAACATCCTGGCGGGGGAGCCGGCCGCCGCCTACGACCCGGTGCCCTACTTCTGGTCGGAGCAGTTCGGCCGCTTCGTGCAGTACGCCGGCCACCACGCCGGGGCCGACACCCTGATCCGGCGCGGCGACCCGGCGCAGGACGCCTGGTCGGTGTGCTGGCTCAAGGACGGCGCCCTGGTGGCCGTCCTCGCCGTGGGCCGGCCCCGGGACCTGGCGCAGGGCCGCAGGCTCATCGAGACGGCCCGCCCGCTGGACCCGGCCAGGGCGGCCGACCCGGCCGTCCCGCTGAAATCCGCCCTCGCCTGACCCCGTACGACCGGCCCGTCCCGGGCCTCCCGCCACGGACGGGCCGCCCGGGTACCGGCTGTCGGCGGGAGGTGGCAGGCTTGGCCTGTGACCGAGATTGACGTAAAGATCGATTCCCTCGTCCCCGACTGGCTGTACCTCCCCGACATCGCGGAGATGCTGGACATCGAGGTGACGCGGGTCCGCCAGATGGTCAAGGAGGGCCAGCTCATCGCCGTCCGCCGGGGCGAGAACCGCGCCCTGCAGGTGCCCGCCCCCTTCATCGACGGCGACAAGGTGGTCAAGGGGCTCGTCGGTCTGCTGACCGTCCTGCGCGACGACGGCTTCTCCGACGAGGAGATGCTGGAGTGGCTGTTCACCCCGGACCCGACCCTGCCGGGCACCCCCGCCCAGGCGCTGAGCGAGAATCGCGGCACGGAGGTGAAGCGCCGCGCCCAGGCGCTCGCCCTCTGACGCGCTACGCATCCGCTCCACACGGCGGTGCGCGGGCCCTCGCCGGCCCGCGCACCGCCGTCCACCACGGGGGGTACCTTCCATGCAGCTGTCCGACGCCCGGCTCTACCTGTGCACGGACGCCCGCAAGCGGCAGGGCGACCTCCCCGCGTTCCTCGACGCCGTCCTCGCGGGCGGCGTCGACATCGTCCAGCTCCGCGACAAGGGCATGGAGGCGGGCGAGGAACTGGAACACCTCCAGGTCTTCGCCGAGGCCGCCCGCCGCCACGGCAAGCTGCTCGCCGTGAACGACCGGGCCGACGTCGCGCACGCCATCGGCTCCGACGTCCTGCACCTCGGCCAGGGCGACATCCCCGTCCCCGCCGCCCGCGCGATCCTCGGCGGACAGGTGCTGATCGGCCGCTCCTGCCACGCCGAGTCCGAGGTGGCCGCGGCCGCCGCCGAGCCCGGCGTGGACTACTTCTGCACCGGCCCCTGCTGGCCCACCCCCACCAAGCCCGGACGGCACGCCCCCGGCCTGGACCTCGTCCGGTACGCGGCCTCCCTGGAGCAGGACCGCCCCTGGTTCGCCATCGGCGGCATCGACCGCACCAATCTGGACGAGGTGCTGGACGCGGGCGCCAACCGGATCGTGGTCGTCCGCGCCCTCACCGAGGCGGCCGACCCCGGCGCCGCCGCCGCGGAACTGGCCGGGCGGGTCCGGGCCCGGCTCGGCTGACCGCCCCCGGGCGCCCGGCAGGTGTCCAAAAAGCTGTCCAAAAGGCGGACACGGCTTCGGCGGGCGCCCGCCCGCGTCTAACCTGCCCCCATGGCCCTTGGCACCGCTTCCACCTGGTCGGACCGCGCACACACGGTCCGCGACCTCCTCGCGTCCGGGCGCTCGTACTCCTTCGAGTTCTGGGCCCCCAAGACCGAGAAGGGCGAGCGCAACCTCTGGAACGCGCTGCGCCGGATCGAAGCGGTCTCCCCGAGCTTCGTCTCCGTCACCTACGGAGCCGGCG
Organism: Streptomyces sp. NPDC047014; assembly: GCF_040644195.1. Classification (NCBI taxonomy): domain Bacteria; kingdom Bacillati; phylum Actinomycetota; class Actinomycetes; order Kitasatosporales; family Streptomycetaceae; genus Streptomyces; species Streptomyces sp. NPDC047014. The sequence goes on from NZ_JBEYVX010000086.1 coordinate 7,235, forward strand.
GCTCCACCCGCGGCGGCACGGTCAAGGCCACCCAGGAGATCGCCGCCGACACCACCCTCACCCCCGTCGCGCACCTCACCGCCGTGGACCAGTCGATCGCCGAGCTGCGCCACGTCATCGGCCAGTTCGCCGACGCGGGCATCCGCAACATGCTGGCCCTGCGCGGGGACCCGCCGGGCGACCCCATGGGCGACTGGGTGCCGCACCCGGAGGGCGTGCACTACGCCGCCGACCTCGTCCGGCTGCTCAAGGAGTCCGGCGACTTCTGCGTCGGCGTCGCCGCCTTCCCCGAGATGCACCCCCGGTCCGCCGACTGGGATACGGACATCCGGCACTTCGTGGACAAGTGCCGTGCGGGCGCGGACTATGCGATCACCCAAATGTTCTTCGATCCCGAGACCTATCTGCGGCTGCGCGACAGCGTCGCCAAGGCCGGCTGCGAGACCCCGATCATCCCCGAGGTCATGCCTGTTGTGGGGATCAAGCAGCTCGACCGGCTGCCCCAACTCAGCACCGCGCTCTTCCCCGCGGACGTGAAAGAGCGCATGCTCGCCGTCAAGGACGACCCGGCCGCTGTACGCTCCATTGGAATCGAGTTCGCCACGGAGTTCTGCGCGCGGCTGCTGTCCGAGGGTGTCCCGGGGCTGCACTTCATCACGCTGAACAACTCCACGGCGACTCTCGAGATCTACGAGAACCTGGGCCTGCACCAGCGGGCCTGACCGGCCGTACCCGTGTGACGGCCGCTTGAGAGGGGCCTTGCATGGGAATGACGGTCCTCTACATCGCGTTCGGCATCGTCGCGCTGTGGCTGCTAGCCGAGGTCCTGATGCAGTACAAGGCCCGGCTGCGCTGGCGCCTGCTCGCCTTCGGCGGCTTCCTCGGCGTGGTCGCCGGGGTGATCCTGCCCTCCGTGCCCGTCATCGGCGCGGGCGCGGCCGCCTTCGCCGCGGGCCAGATCCTGGTCACGCTGTCCTTCCGCAAGGGCTTCGTCGCCGGCTGGGCGCTGCGCCGCGGCGGCGAGCCCGTACGGCAGCAGCCCAAGCGCCGCCGCGCCGGGGCCGCCCCGAAGACGGAACCGGCGCTCCAGGTCACCGCGCTCTCCTACGACGACGCCGAAGCGGCCGCGGAGGAGCGGGAGTTCCGCTCGCCCGCCCCGCCCGCCGAGGTGTACAGCCCGGAGCCGGTGCCCGAGGACACCGGGTCCTACGGGATACAGAGTCTCGGCCCCGCCCCGGACCCCGCGCAGACCGCCGCCTTCGCCTCGCCGTTCACCACGGCCGAGCAGGACGCCCACCAGTACGCGGCCTACTACGACCAGCAGAACCAGGGCGGTTACGACTACACCGCCGGCTACCCGGCGGGCGACCAGCCGCAGGTCTACGCCGCCTACTCGGACCCGTACATCGGCACCGGCGGCGCCGTCGCCCCGCCCCCGCCGTACGACTACGCCCCGTACGCCGACTACGGCCAGCAGTACTCCACGGACACCCCGCCCGGCGGGGTCTGGGTCCCCCACCAGCGCTCCACGGAGGGCGGCGGCCAGCCCTACCCGCAGGAGGGCAACGCCGAGCCGCAGCAGTACCCGTACCCCCAGCAGGGCGGCTACGAGCAGTACCGCTACTGACCCGAGCGGGCCCGGCCCCGCGCGCTCACTGCGAGCCGCGGAAGCCGGCCCCCTCCACGATCAGCCCGGACACCAGCGCCCCCGTCATCCCCGCGTGCGCGAGCCCGCCGCCGGGGTGCGCCCAGCCGCCCGCCAGGAACAGGCCGGGCAGGGCCGCGGTGTTCGCCGGATACAGCAGCCGGCCCCCGGCGCCCGCGAGGGCGGGCGGGGGCACCGCGCCGCCCGGGGCGCCCGTGGCCGCCTCGACATCGGACGGGGTGCGCACCTCCTGCCACAACAGCCTCTCCCGCAAGCCTTCTACGGCCTTCTCCGCGAGGCTCAGCAGCTCCCCGGGCTCCGAGGTCCCCGGGCCGTGCACGGCGCTCACGGTGACCGCCTCATGGCCCTCGTCGGGCCGCGTGGCCGGATCGTCGGGCCGCAGCACGGTGACCGCGGCCCCGGCGGAGTGCACGAGGGTGCGGTGGACCGCCCCGGCGGGCCGCCCGCCGCGCAGCGCGAGCAGCAGCGTGATCCGGCCCGGTACGTCGGCCCCGCGCGCGGGAACGGCCCCCGCCGGGCCCGGCCGTGAGGCGGCCGGCAGCAGGCGCGGGTCGACCCCGCAGACCACCTGGTCCGCCTCCCGCTCGGAGCCGTCGGCCAGCAGTACTCCGGCCGCCCGGCCCTCCCGGACCAGCACATCGCGGACCCCGGCCCCGAAGACGAAGTCGACCTTCCGCTCCCGGCAGCGCTCGTACACGGCCGTGGCCAGCGCCCGCATCCCGCCGAGCGCGTACCAGCTGCCGAAGGTCTGCTCCATGTAGGGGAGCACCGCGGCCGAGCCGGGCGCGGTCGCGGGGTCGAGCCCGTAGCCGCGCACCAGGCCGGTGAGCAGTTCGGCGAGAGGGCCGCCCAGCTCCCGGTCGGCCACCTCGGCGAGGGTCGGCGTACGGCGGCGCAGCAGGCCGGAGCGGCGCAGCGCCGGATACGGGTCCGCGCCGAGGGCCTGCCGGGCGCCCTCGCGCAGCGGTTCTTCGAGCAGCGGGCGGCGGGTGGCGTCCCAGGCGTCCCGGGCGCGGCCGAGCACGGCGTTCCAGCGGTCGCCGGAGCCCGGCCCGAAGGCGGTGTCGAGGGCGGCGGCCACCCCGCCGTGCGAGGCGCCGGGCAGGGTGGCGTCGATGCCGTGCCGGGGCAGGACGTGGCGGACGGCGGGATTCGCCTGGGCCAGCTCGACGCAGTCCTCCAGGGGGCGCTTGCCGGTCTTGACGAACAGGTCGCGGTAGACGGCGGGCAGGTGCAGCAGCCCGGGGCCGGTGTCGAAGCCGAAGCCGTCGCGCGCGTACCGGCCGACGGAGCCGCCGTGGGTCGCGGAGCGTTCGTACACCGTCACCCGGTGTCCCGCCACGGCCAGCCGGGCCGCCGTCGCCATCGCGCCCATGCCGGCGCCGATCACCGCAATTCGTGCCATGTGGCCGAGCCTATGGCTTGGTACGGAACCCGGAGGTCAGGGGGGTGGTCAGCGGGGCGGGCCGCCGGTCGCGGCGCGGGCGCCGGAGGCGAGCCGCTTCTCCTCGCGGCGCTGGGCGCGGCGGCGCAGGAAGCGGCGGATCCGGCTCCAGAGGAAGACCACTATGGCGATCCCCAGGGCCAGCAGCACGGCCGCGATGATCGCGGCGGGCACCGGATAGAAGATCGCGAAGGTGACCAGTCCGGCGACGCCCAGGTCCTCCGCGATGCTCATCGCCACATTGGTGAAGGGCTCGGGGGAGCTGTTGATCGCCATCCTGGTGCCGGCCTTGACGAAATGGCTGGCCAGGGCGGTGGAGCCGCCGAGGGCGGCGGCGCTGAGGTCGGAGAGCGAGCCGCTCTGGCCCGCCAGCAGCGCGCCGATGACGGCGCCGGCCAGCGGGCGGATCACGGTGTGGACGGCGTCCCATATCGAGTCGACGTACGGCACCTTGTCCGCGACGGCCTCGCAGAGGAAGAGGACCGCCGCGACGATCAGCACGTCCGGGCGCTGCAAGGACTCGGGCACGTCGTCGGTGAGGCCGGTCGCGCCGAAGAGGCCGAGCAGCAGGACCACGGCGTAGGCGTTGATCCCACTGGCCCAGCCGCTGGTGAAGACCAGGGGGAGCACACTCATTGGATCATCATGCCGTACGCGGGCGGCGGCACAGGCGCCACGGAGCGGCGAAGGGACGGCCGCACACCGGCGGCCGTCCCCTCACTCACGCGTTCCGGGGCGGTTACTGCCCCTGCTCGTCACGGCGGCGCTGCCACCGGTCCTCGATACGGTTCATCATCGACCGACGCTGCCGGTTGTGGCCGCGGGCCGAACCACCGGTACTGCCGGAGACGGGCTGCTCGCCAGGCTTGGGGGCTTTGCGCCAACCGGTGACCACCAGGACCGTGCATCCCAGCATGACGAGGAATCCCACCACGCTGATCCAGAGCACGTTCGGAATGATCACACCGGTCATGAGGAGCGCGATACCCACCACAATGCCTGCGACTGCCTGGTAGACCCGTCGCCGGGTGTACGTACGCAGTCCGCTTCCCTCAAGCGCTGTCGCGAACTTGGGATCTTCGGCGTACAGCGCTCGCTCCATCTGCTCGAGCATTCGCTGCTCGTGCTCCGAGAGCGGCACGGGAGTCCTCCTCATCCGTCGGTCGCGGGGGGAGCGACCAGGGGTCCCCTTCAGGATAGGCGGGGAATCGCCCCCGTGACACCCGCCCTCTGCGCCGGTTCCAAAATGGTTGAGCGCAGAAACACACAGCTGGTTGAGCCACTGCGAAAACCGTACCGCCGCGGGAGCGGTCACTGAGGCCGTTATTCCCCAATGGCCCGTTCACCATGCCGGTCACTGACCCCGATCATACGGGGCCGGAGGCCGGTGCGGAGGGTTCGCGGAAGACCGGGTGCCCGGAAGAGCGCAGATCAGGCGGGCTTCTCGCCCAGGACGTGCAGCTGCGTGGCCACCGCGTGGAAGGCGGGCAGCTCGGCGGCGGCCTCCTCCAGACGCAGCAGCGCCTCCACCGCGCCGGGCTCGGTGTCGACCAGGACACCGGGCACGAGGTCCGCGAAGATCCGTACGCCGTGCACCGCGCCGACCTCCAGGCCGGCGCCGCCGACCAGCTCGGACAGCTGCTCGGCGGTGAAGCGGCGCGGCACCGGGTCGCCCGATCCCCAGCGGCCGGCCGGGTCGGCGAGGGCCGTACGGGCCTCCGTGAAGTGGCCGGCGAGGGCGCGGGCGAGCACCGCGCCGCCGAGGCCCGCGGCCAGCAGGCTCAGCGTGCCGCCGGGGCGCAGCGCCGCCACCGCGTTGGCCACGCCCTCCGCCGGGTCGTCCACGTACTCCAGCACGCCGTGGCAGAGCACCACGTCGTAGGCGTCGCGCTCGACCACGTCCAGCAGGCCCTGGGCGTCGCCCTGGACCCCGCGGACCAGGTCCGCGACCCCGGCCTCGGCCACGCGGCGCTCCAGCCCGAACAGGGCGTTCGGGCTGGGGTCCACCACGGTGACCCGGTGGCCCAGGTGGGCCACCGGCACGGCGAACTTGCCGGTGCCGCCGCCGGTGTCGAGCACGTCCAGCACCTCGCGGCCGGCCGCCTTCGCCCGGCGGTCGAGCGCCTCCTTGAGGACCTCCCACACCACGGCGGTGCGGAGGGAGGCACGGGGGCGGGAAGTGTCCGACACGGCTGATGGCTCCTCGGCGCGGTAAGGATGGGCGGTCAGTGCCCCACCCTATTGCCTTCCGCTGCCGGGCAGGTCATCCCGCGTCCGGACGCTCCGGGCGGGGCCGCGGCAGGGTTTCCTGCGGCATCGCGGCGGCCAGCATCCGCTCCACCAGGCGCAGGAACATCGAGGCCGCGCGCACCAGGTCGTCCGCGTCCCGGTCGCTGGCCGCGTCCGGTATGCCCGCCTCGGCCCGGGCCCGGCGGGCGGCCCCGGAGGCGAACAGAGCGCTCCACTCGGCCAGCTCGGGAGCCAGCTCCGGCAGCACCTCCCAAGCGCTGCGGATCCGCGGGCGCCGCCGGGGGTTGGCGGCCTCGGGCTGCACCCGCGCGGCGAGCACGGCGGCCGCGGTGCGCAGGGCGGCGAGGTGGGCGGTGGCATACCGCTCGTTGGGCCGGGACAGCCGGGCGGCCTCGGCCAGGCCGCTGCGGGCCTTGGCGAGCAGGTCCAGGGCGGCCGGCGGTGCCGCCGACTTGCGCAGGACGGGGTGGACAGGGGACGGGGACGGTGTGGCCATGACGAACCTCCTGTCGATGCGTTGCTCCCATGGTGACGGGCGCCACTGACAAAGCCGCTGAGCTGCGGCTTTCCGGTCGTATACCCATCAACTGCCCCCTCCTGCACACCTGGTGCGCGAACAGGTGGTAGTTTTTGAACTGACCGGTCAGTTCAAAAAGAAGGGGGATGGCGTGGACAGCCCGCACGGCGCGTCCGTCAAGGCCGAGGACTTCGGGGTCAAGGGCCCGCGCGGCTGGGCCTTCCGGGGGGTCGGACTCGACGCGGCGCCCGGCTCGCTCATCGCGATCGAAGGCCCCTCCGGCAGCGGCCGTACCTGTTTGCTCCTGGCCCTCACCGGCCGGATGAAACCCACCGAGGGCCGTGCGGAGATCGGCCGGCACCGGCTGCCGAAGAAGATGGCCGCCGTCCGCCGGATCGCCGCCCTCGGCCATGTCCCCGGCGTGAACGACCTCGACCAGGCCCTCACCGTCGCCGAGCAGCTGCGCGAGGGCGTGCTGCTCCAGCGCCGCTACGACGCCCCCGTACGCGCCCTGTTGCGGCCGCGGGCGGAGCGGCGCGCGGGGGCGAAGGCCCGGATCGCGTCGGCCCTGGAGGCCGCGGGGCTCGACCTCGCGACGCTGCCGAAGGGCGAGCGGACGTCCGTACGGGACCTGGAACGCCTGGAAGCGGTACGGCTGTCGGTCGCCATCGCGCTGCTCGGGTCGCCGCGGCTGCTGGCCCTGGACGACCTCGACCTCAAGCTCTCGGACACCGAGCGGGACGAGGCGTGGGCGCTGCTGCGGAAGGTGGCCGCCGGCGGGACGACGGTGCTGGCGGTGTGCAGCGAGGCTCCCGCCGACGCGGTGGTCCTCCGGACGGGCCCGCAGACCCCGCCCCCGCGGGCGGCGTCCACCCCCGAGGGGAAGATCACCTGGGGCGCGGCCGGCCCCAAGTCCCCGGCGGACAAGCCGAGTCCGGCCAAGGCCGACGCCAAGGCCAAGGCGAAGGCCAAGGCCGACGCCGAGACCAAGGCCGACACGAAGGCCAAGGCCGATGCCAAGGCCAAGGCCGACACGAAGGACAAGGGCCCCTCCGGGGCCGATGAGCCGGCCGACGCGAAGGCCAAGGCCGACGCCAAGCCCGACGCCAAGGCCGAGGCCAAGACCGAGGCTGACCCCAAGGTCGGGGCCGAGCCACCGGCGGGTGTCGCGGCCGGGGGCGATGTGAAGGCCGGTAAGGCGGCCGGGGCGGCGGGTGCTGCTCGTGGGGACAACGGGAACGACGATGTGAAGGGGGCGGACGATGCGATCGCCGAAGCTGGCCGCGCTTGAGTTGAAGCGGTTCGGGCGGGGCAAGCTGCCGCGGGCGGCCCTCGTCGCGCTGCTCCTGCTGCCACTGCTCTACGGAGCCCTGTACCTCTGGTCCTTCTGGGACCCCTACAGCCGTCTCGACCGGGTGCCCGTCGCCCTCGTCAACGACGACCGCGGCGCGACCGTGGACGGCAAGCGCGTGGCCGCCGGTGACGAGATCACCAAGAAGCTCCGCGACAGCAAGACCTTCGACTGGCGGGAGGTCGGCGCCAAGGAGGCGGCCAAGGGGCTGGAGGACGGTAAGTACTACCTGACCCTCACCATGCCGGCCGACTTCAGCGAGAAGATCGCCTCCAGCTCCGGCGACGACCCCACCACGGGCGCCCTCCAGGTCCGCACCAACGACGCGAACAACTACATCGTCGGCTCCATCTCGCGCAGCGTCTTCGCCGAGGTCCGCACCGCGGCGTCCACCAACGCCTCCCGCGGCTTCCTCGACAAGATCTTCGTCAACTTCTCCGACCTGCACGACAAGACCGCCGAGGCCGCCGACGGCGCCGACAAGCTCAAGGACGGCGCGGGCAAGGCCCAGGAGGGCGCGAAGCAGCTCGCGGACGGCCTCGACACGGCCAAGGAGAAGACCGGCGAGCTCAACGGCGGCCTCAAGAAGCTCAACGCGGGCGCCGCCAAGCTGGAGACCGGCTCCAAGGACGTCGCCGACGGCACCCAGGCCCTCGCGGACAAGGTCAACGGCGCTGCCGACAAGGCCCGTCCCTTCGTCAAGGACCCCAAGAACCTCGCGGACACCGCCAAGCTCGTCGCGGACAGCGCGAAGGTGGTCAACAACCACCTCGACAAGTTCGCCGAGAAGGCCCCCGCCGCCGCCGAGGCCGCCAAGCGCGCCTCCGCGGGCGCCGACGCCTACTACACCAAGCACTGCGTGACACCGGGCGGCGAACCGCACCTGGCCTCCTGCCCCGACCTCAAGCGGGTCAAGGACGACATGGCCGAGGCCGCCCTCCTCAGCGGGGACGTCAACACCCTGCTCAAGAACGGCAACGGCGACATCACCAAGCTGCGCAGCCAGCTCACCGACCTGGAGAACAAGGCCCGCGAGCTCTCCGACAAGGCCCCGCACCTCGCGAGCGACCTCGACGCGGCCGTCGCCAAGGTCAACGCCCTCAACTCCGGCGCCCACAAGGTCGCCACCGGCATGGCCGAGCTGCACACCGGCCTCAACACCGCCACCAACGGCTCCGGCGCCCTCACCGCGGGCGTCGGCAAGCTCGGCGACGGCGCCCGCACCCTCGACAGCGGCATGTACAAGCTCGTCGACGGCACCGGCGAACTCGCCGGCGGCCTCCACGAGGGCGCGGGCAAGATCCCGGACTACGACCAGCAGCAGCGCGACACCCGCACCGAGGTCATGGCCGACCCGATCCGGCTCGCCAACCAGGCCCTGCACAAGGCGCCCAACTACGGCACCGGCTTCGCGCCCTACTTCATCCCGCTGTCCCTCTGGGTCGGCGCGATGGTCGCCTACATGCTCATCGCCCCGATGAACAAGCGGGCCCTGGCCGCCGGCGCCTCCCCCTGGCGGGTCGCCCTCGCGGGCTGGCTGCCCGTCGCGGGTCTGGGCGCCGCGCAGGTGGGCCTGCTGATGGCGGTCCTGCACTGGGCGCCGGGCCTCGGCCTCAAGATGGCCCACCCGGGCCTGACCGTCGCCTTCCTGATGCTCGTCACCGGCTGCTTCGCCGCGATCGTGCAGTGGCTGAACGCCAAGTTCGGCGCGGCCGGCCGCATCCTGGTGCTGGCCGTGCTGATGCTCCAGCTGACCTCGGCGGGCGGTACGTACCCCGTACAGACCAGTCCGGACTTCTTCAACGCCGTCCACCCGTACCTGCCGATGTCGTACATCGTGGAGAGCCTGCGCCGCCTCATCACCGGCGGCGACCTCACCCCGGTCTGGCAGGGCTGCGCGGTCCTGACCGCCTTCACCGTGGGCGCCCTCGCCCTCACCGCGCTGGCCGCCCGCGGCAAGCAGGTGTGGACCATGGACCGGCTGCACCCCGAACTGAGCCTGTAGGGATGTGTTGACCTGTGACAATCAGCGCCATGGAAAGCAGCAGCACCGGCACGGGCACCGGCGGCGCACGCCGCCGGGCCACCCGGCAGAAGCTCTACGAGGCGGCCGTCACCCTCATCGCGGAGAAGGGCTTCTCCGCGACCACGGTCGATGAGATCGCGGAACGGGCGGGGGTCGCGAAGGGCACCGTCTACTACAACTTCGCCAGCAAGAACGAGCTCTTCGAGGAGCTGCTGAGGCACGGCGTCGGGCTGCTGACGGCGTCCCTGCGGGCGGCGGCGGAGGAGACGGAGGCGCGTGGCGGCAGCCGGGTCGAGGCGCTGGACGGGATGATCCGGGCCGGCCTGGTCTTCATCGACCGCTACCCGGCCTTCACCCAGCTGTACGTGGCCGAGCTCTGGCGGACCAACCGCACCTGGCAGTCCACCCTGATGGTGGTCCGGCAGGAGGCGGTGGCCGTGGTGGAGAACGTGCTGCGGGAGGGGGTGGAGCGGGGGGAGCTGAGTGCGGAGATCGATGTGCAGCTGACCGCCGCGGCGCTGGTGGGGATGGTGCTCGTGGCCGCGCTGGACTGGCAGTCCTTCCAGCGGGAGCGGTCGCTGGACGACGTGCACTCGGCGCTGTCGCTGCTGCTGCGGGGGAGGGTCAGCGGGAACCGCTGAGGCGGGCGGGGTTCTGGCCGCCCCGCGTAGCGCGTCCGCGCCACACCCCCCAGTCGGCGGTGTGGCGCGGGCGCGTCGGGCCGTACAACTGGTGGGGGCTTCGCGCTGCCGCTGAGTATCCGTACTCGTACTCAGGTACGGAGATGAGTACGCGCGCGGATGGGCTCCCACCTGGGCGGACGCCAGACTGGGAGCAACGGACGGGAGGCCCGGTCCGCACCGCCGGCACGGGGCTGCGGAGCGGATCGGTGCCTTCTGGCTGGGCCGGTGGGGGAGTGTGGGACCGGCCGTACGGGGACGGGGGCGGGGCGGGAACGCGGCGGGGCTCGGGGGGATCGGGCCTCGCCGCGTTTTCGCGTCCGCGGGTTTGGCGGATCGGGTGTGCGGGTGCGGCGCCGCTGCCGGGGCGCTGCCCCGGCCCCCGCGCCTCAATCGCCGGCGGGGCTTGACTGGGGCTCCGCCCCTTGCCCCCGCGCCTCAAACGCCGGCGGGGCTGGAGGGTGCGGCCGGATTGTCAGGTGCGGGTTCGGGTCGGGAGGTGGGTGCGGAGGGTTGTGAGGTGGGTGTGGAGGGTGGTTGTTGCGTGGGTGCGGTGGGCGGTGAAGGACCACGCCAGGCGGGTGGCTGAGCGGGGGAGGAGGAGGGCGCGGAGTTTTCTGGGGCGGGGGGCTTCCGACAGGAGGGCCTTGCGGGCTGTGAGGACGTCCTGGGACAGGGTGGGGTGGGTGGGGAGCGCGGTCGGGGGCGCGTACAGGGTTTGTTCCAGGGCGGTGGTGACGCGGTGGACCGCTTCCGCGGGTTCCCGGTCCAGGTGGCCCAGGGTGATGATGCGCTGGGCCGCGCCGCGCGGGGACAGGGAGTCGTCCGGGGGGATGCCCAGGTCCCAGGCGGTGTCGCCCAGTTCGCGCCAGGCCGCCAGGACCTCGCCGCCCGCCAGGCGGCGGGCGCGCAGCCTGCTCCGCCACAGCAGCGGCAGCAGCGGCAGGGCCAGCACCGCGAGGACGAGCGCCGCCCAGCCGAGGACCGTCGTCAGCGACGGCCCGTCGTCCACGGCCGCGGCCTGCGCCGGGGTGGTCGTACCGCACTCGCCGAGCTTCTTGAGGGACGGCGGGCACTCGGGGGTGGTGGACGGGCCCGCCGAGGGCTGGGCCGCGGCGCTCTGCGTGGGCAGCGGGGCCGGCGCGGAGGGCTGGTTCACGGGGGCCTGGGCCCGGGAGTAGTCCGGGATGTTGATGCCGGAGCGAGGCGTCGGCTCGAAGCGGGTCCAGCCCACGCCCTCGAAGTACAGCTCGGGCCAGGCGTGCGCGTCCCGCATGGACACGTTCACCAGGCCGGAGGACTGCTTCTCACCGGGCGTGAAGCCCACCGCGACCCGCGCCGGGATGCCCAGCGAACGGGACATCGCCGCCATCGAGAACGCGAAGTGGATGCAGAAGCCCTCCTTGTCCTGGAGGAAGCGCGTCACCGCGTCCGCGCCCGTGCCCGAGTTCGTCCGCGTGTCGTAGCGGAAGCCGCCGGAGACGGCGAAGAAGTCCTGGAGCTTCACCGCCCGCGTGTAGTCGTCCTTCGCGCCCTGCGTCACCCGGCGGGCGGTGTCCGCCACCACCGGCGGCAGGTTGTCGGGGAGCTTCGTGTACTCGCCGCGGATCGCCGGGTTGGGCAGGGGGGCCTTCTGCAGCTGCTCGGCCGTCGGCTTGAGCTGGAGACTCGTCACCCGGTACTGCGCGCCCTGGACGCTCTGGAAGCGGTCCCGGCTCAGCTGGTCGCCCACCAGGGTCCGGCCGGCCGGCTCGAAGCGCCACTTCCCGCCGATCTCCACGGACGTCGCCGGATACGGCATGGGCAGGTAGCGCTGGGTGTAGGTGTCCGCGGCGGACAGGGTGGTGGTGACCTCGGCGGCGGTGCCGCGGACGGTGTCCCCGAGGCCCGGCGGGGTCGGCCACTGCTTCGGTACGTCGGACAGGGCCCGGCCGGACGCCTCCCACTTCACGCCGTTGAAGTTGTCCAGCGCGAGGATCCGCAGGTACTGCTCGGGCTGCTGGGGGTTGTTGGTGCGGTAGCTCAGCACCACGCGGTTGTCCTGCGCGTTCAGGTTGCTCTGGAGGGAGACCAGCGGGTTGACCGCCGAGATCGTGCCGCCCGGACGCCCGGCCTCGCCGTCGTCCTTCCGGCCGCCGAGCAGCCCGTCGCCGAGGGCGGGCAGGGCCGCCGGGACCACCAGGGCCACGCCGAGGGCCAGCACGCCGATCCGCCGGCCGAAGCGCACCGGTGCGGTCGCCTGGCCGCCGCCGCTGCTGATGCCCGAGTCGGCCGCGCCGCGCCCGCGTGGGGCCGCGCCGAAGACCCGGCCCCACTGGGCGAGCCGGTCCCGGCCCTCGGCCAGCAGCAGCATCAGGTAGCCGCAGCCCGCCAGCAGGAAGGAGATCCAGGAGGCGTCGCCGCCGCCCGAGAGGCCCGCGGCCACCGAGTACAGCGCGAGCAGCGGCAGTCCGGCCGCGGCGGCCGTGCGCGCGGCCACCGCCAGGATGTCCACGAGCAGCCCGATGAGCAGCACCCCGCACACCAGCAGCAGCTGGATGCCGTCGGTGAGCGGCGCGGGTATCGCGTACTCGCCGACGTCGCGGGCGCCCTGCGCGAACAGCGCGCCGAAGTCCGTCACCAGGTAGGACAGCGGGCCGTCTCCGTCCGAGCCGCCCTTGCCGGCGTAGAGCAGGGCGAGCAGCAGCAGGGACACCAGCAGCTGCGCGGCCACGGTCAGCGTCCGGCCCACCGGCACCCGCCGGGCCCCCGCCCCGACCGCGCTCTGCACGATCAGCAGCAGCCCCGCCTGGAGCAGCCACGCCTGCGACTCCACCAGCGGGGTCAGGGACCACGCGGTGAGCAGCGTCGCCAGCGCCGCGAACAGTGTCAGTTTGGCCCGCCCGCTCATTCCCGGCCCCCGTTCGTTCCCGTACCGGCCCGTGCGGTTCCGGCCTGTCGCCACAGCTCGGCGTAGGCGGACCCGGGCGGGACGGCCAGTGCCGTCCATCCGGCGTCGCGCAGCCTGCGCAGCCGCTCCTCCAGAGGTGGGACGTCGTGTCCCGCCGCCGGGGTTCCGCCCCACTCCCGCGTGTCCAGGACGAAGGCCACCGCGCCCGAGGCGCGCTGGCGCATCTTGGCGGCCAGTTCGGTCTGTACGTCGTCCAGGTCGCCGAAGAAGGCGATGAGGAGCCCGTCGCCGCCGCCTTCGCCGAAGCCCGCGCCGCCGCGCACCGCGTCGTAGGCGCGGGAGAGCCCGGCCCCGTCGGAGTGCCCGATCACGGCGAGGGTGTCCATCATCAGCCCGGCGGCCTCGGCGGACTCCTGCCCGCCGGCGGAGAAGCCTCCGGCGCCCTCGCCGGGCACCGAGCTGCCGGCGTCGGTGAGCAGCCGCGCGGAGAAGCCCTGCTCCAGGACGTGCACGAGGCTGGAGGCGGCCGCGGAGACGGCCCATTCGAAGGCCGAGTCGGGGCCGGCGCCGTCGAAAGCGAGGCGGCGGGTGTCGAGGAGCACGGTGGCCCGGCTGCGCTGGGGCTGCTCCTCGCGGCGGACCATCAGCTCGCCGTAGCGTGCGGTGGAGCGCCAGTGCACGCGGCGCAGGTCGTCGCCGCGCCGGTAGCTGCGGGGGATCACGTCGTCGTCGCCGGCCAGGGCCAGTGAGCGGCGGCTGCCGTCGCCGTAGCCGTTGGACTCGCCGGCCAGCCGCAGCGGCGGCAGGGGCTCGGTGCGGGGGATCACGGTGAGGGTGTCGTAGGAGCTGAACGAGCGGGTCAGCTCGACCAGGCCGAAGGGGTCGGTCAGCCGCAGCTGGAGCGGGCCCAGCGGATAGCGGCCGCGCAGGTCGGAGCGGACCCGGTAGGACACCTCGCGGCGCCCGCCGGGCTCGACCCGGTCCAGGACGAACCGCGGCCGCGGCCCGAGTACGTAGGGCACGCGGTCCTGGAGCATCAGCAGGCCGGTGGGCAGCCGCGAGACGTTGTCCATGCGCAGCTGTACGCGGGCCTCGGCGCCCGCGGGCACCCGCCCGGGGCTCAGCCGGCGGCTGCCGGAGACCCGGTAGCGGGTGCGGTGCAGGGCGTAGACGCAGATCAGCGGGAGCACGGCCAGCAGCATGCCGACGCGCAGCAGGGCGCCCTGGCCGAGGACGTACGCGCAAGCCGAGGCGGCGATACCGGCGGCCACGAAGGAGCGGCCGCGGGTGGTCAGCCCGGACAGGGAGGCGCGCAGCCCGCCGCCTTCGCCCGGGCCGCCGGCGCCGCGAGGGGCACCGGCACTCATCAGAAGCTCCGGGCGCCCGCGCCGGGCGGCATCTCGCCGCGGGTGTGCGCGGCGGGGACGGGTGTGCGCTGGAGGATGTCGGCGACGACCTGTTCGGCGGTGCGCCGGTTCAGCTGCGCCTGCGCGGTGGGCAGCAGCCGGTGCGCGAGGACCGGGGCGGCCAGGGTCTGCACGTCGTCGGGCAGGACGTAGTCCCGGCCGTCGAGGGCGGCGGACGCCTTCACGGCGCGCAGCAGGTGCAGGGTGGCGCGGGGGGAGGCGCCGAGCCGCAGGTCGGGGTGGGTGCGGGTGGCGGAGACCAGGTCGACGACGTAGCGGCGGACCGGTTCGGCCACGTACACGTCACGGACCGCCTCTATGAGCTTGACGATCTCGTGGGCGTGCGCGACGGCCGTCAGGTCGTCGAGGGGGCTGATCCCGCCGTGCACGTCGAGCATCTGGAGCTCGGCGTCGGGGCTGGGGTAGCCGACGGAGACGCGGGCCATGAACCGGTCGCGCTGGGCCTCGGGCAGCGGGTAGGTGCCCTCCATCTCGACCGGGTTCTGGGTGGCGACGACCATGAAGGGGCTGGGCAGGGCGTAGGTCGTGCCGTCGATGGTGACCTGGCGTTCCTCCATCGACTCCAGCAGCGCCGACTGGGTCTTCGGTGAAGCCCGGTTGATCTCGTCGCCGATGACGATCTGCGCGAAGATCGCGCCGGGCTTGAACTCGAACTCGCGGCGCTGCTGGTCGTAGATGCTGACGCCCGTGATGTCGGAGGGCAGCAGGTCCGGGGTGAACTGGATGCGCTGGACCGAGCAGTCGATGGACTTCGCCAGGGTCTTGGCGAGCATCGTCTTGCCGACGCCGGGGACGTCCTCGATGAGCAGGTGCCCCTCGGCGAGGAGCACGGTCAGCGCGAGGCGGACGACCTCGGGCTTGCCCTCGATCACGCTCTCGACCGACCGGCGCACCCGTTCCACCGTGCTGGTCAGATCCGCGAGGCTCGCTCGGTCGTCATACGTCGTCACCTGGTACTCCTCGGCCCATTTCCAGGGCCGACGCCCTTGGCGCAACACCGGCCCACCCCGAATCACGGGACACCGGTCCCGGGTCCGTCCGGGTGGTGCCTCCCCGCATTCTTGACGGCGTCACGGCCTTGTGTCACTCAAGAGCCGGGATCGATCTCCCGCAGGAGCCCGGTGTGCACGTCGAAGACGAAGCCTCGCACATCGTCCTTGTGCGGCAGGAACGGGTTGGTGCGGACCCGCTGCATGGACTGGCGGACGTCCTGGTCGACGTCGCGGAACGCCTCGACGGCCCAGGAGGGGCGCTGGCCGACCTCGTCCTCCAGGTCGTGGCGGAAGTCCTCGGTCAGGCTTTCGAGGCCGCAGCCGGTGTGGTGGATGAGTATCACCGTACGGGTGCCCAGCGCGCGCTGGCTGATGGTGAGGGAGCGGATGGTGTCGTCGGTGACCACACCGCCCGCGTTGCGGATGGTGTGGCAGTCGCCCAGCTCCAGGCCGAGGGCCTTGTGGAGGTCGAGGCGGGCGTCCATGCAGGCCACGACGGCGACGTGCAGGACGGGGCGGGCGTCCATACCGGGGTCGGTGAACTTCTCGGCGTAGTGCCGGTTGGCCTCGACGAGGCGGTCGGTGACGGATCCGCGCGGGGATGCCTCGGGCGCGGACTCTGCGGGGAGGGAAGCGGAAGTCGTCATGGGTACGACGTTAGTGGTCACCGGCGGCCGCGGCCCTGCGTGAGGTGGGACAAAGAACGTCAACGAGCCTTGTTGTGAGCTAACCCACAGGGGTGCGAGTGAGGGGGCCGATCAGGTGATTCGCGGCTTTTACGGCTTCGGTCCGAGCGCCGCGCACGCCGCGCGGGGCGGTTCGTTGACCGCGGCGACCGTTGCACTAAAGTGACGCGAACCGGCCGGAGCCCGGCCCTGACCGGCCGTCCGGCCCCCGATGAACACTCCGCGTGCGCGGCGCGTACGTACGGCCCGGCCCTCTTCCGCCCACCGGCCCGGAGGACCGGCGGCGCGTACGCCCGCCCCCGCCGTTATCTGAGAGGGCGCTTTGACTAGCGAGTCCCGACACGTCCCGGTGATGCTCCAGCGGTGCCTGGACCTGTTGGCCCCGGCGCTGGAAAGGCCCGGGGCCGTCGTCGTCGACTGCACCCTCGGCCTCGGCGGCCACAGCGAGGCCCTGCTGACCCGCTTCCCCGAGGCCCGCCTGATCGGCCTCGACCGCGACAAGGAGGCCCTGCGGCTCGCCGGGGAACGGCTCGCCCCCTTCGGCGACCGGGCCACCCTCGTCCACGCGATCTACGCCGACCTCGCCGAGGTCCTCGACGGGCTGCGGCTCCCCGCCGTCCAGGGCATCCTCTTCGACCTGGGCGTCTCCTCGATGCAGCTGGACGAGGCCGACCGCGGGTTCGCGTACGCCCAGGACGCCCCGCTCGACATGCGCATGGACCAGACGACCGGCATCAGCGCCGCCGAGGTCCTCAACACCTACGCCCCGGGCGAGCTCGTCCGCATCCTGCGTCAGTACGGCGAGGAGAAGCAGGCCAAGCGGATCGTCTCCGCGGTCGTCCGCGAGCGCGAGAAGGAGCCGTTCAGCAACAGCGCCCGGCTCGTCGAGCTGATCCGCGACGCGCTGCCGCAGGCCGCCAAGCGGACCGGCGGCAACCCGGCCAAGCGCACCTTCCAGGCCCTGCGCATCGAGGTCAACAGCGAGCTGTCCGGCCTGGAGCGGGCCATCCCCGCCGCCGTGGACCGGATCGCGGTCGGCGGGCGCATCGCGGTGCTCTCGTACCACTCGCTGGAGGACCGCCTGGTCAAGCAGGTCTTCGCGGAGGGCGCCACCTCCACCGCCCCGCCCGGCCTGCCGGTGGTGCCCGAGAAGTACCAGCCGAAGCTGAAACTGCTCACCCGGGGCGCGGAGCTGCCCACCGAGGAGGAGATCGCCGAGAACCGGCGCGCCGCCCCGGCCAGGTTCCGGGGGGTCGAACGCATCCGGGAGGCGCGGCTGTGACCAGGGCCGGGAAGGTCGCCACGCTCACCCGCGGGCAGGCCGCCCGCCTCGGCCGGGCCCTCGGCGCCCGGCCTGCCGGACCGCGCCCCGGCGGGCAGGCGGCGCGCATGCCGTTCGTGCTGCTGGTCGTGGCCCTGCTCGCGGGCGGCCTGATCAGCCTGCTGCTGCTGAACTC
The DNA here is from genome assembly GCF_040644195.1 of Streptomyces sp. NPDC047014. Lineage (NCBI taxonomy): Bacteria > Bacillati > Actinomycetota > Actinomycetes > Kitasatosporales > Streptomycetaceae > Streptomyces > Streptomyces sp. NPDC047014. Next base: position 24,621 of record NZ_JBEYVX010000086.1, read on the forward strand.
GGCCCTGAACGAGGGCTCCTTCCAGCTCAGCCGGCTGAAGAAGGAGACCACCGCCCTCACCGACGAGGAGCAGGCCCTCCAGCGCGACGTGGACGCCTACTCGGCCCCCGACGCCCTCCAGCGCCGCGCCCAGGAACTGGGCCTGGTCCCGGGCGGCAGCCCCGTCTTCATCGGCCCCGACGGCAACGTCAGCGGCAGCGCCGCACCGGCCGAGGCCCCGGCCCCGCCCAGCCCCGCCGCGACCCCGGCCGCGCCCTCCGCCGGGACGCCCGCCGCCACCCCCACCGGCACCCCCGCCCCGGCCCCGCCCGCCGGGCAGGCCGGACCGGGACAGCCCCCGGCCAACGCCCCGGCCGCCTCCGCGGGGGCGGCCCCGGCCCCGACGGGACCGGCCGCCACGCCGCCGGCCCCGCCCGCACAGCAGCAGCCCACCCCCAACCCAGGCAGGTGACGTGGTGACCCCGATGGCAGGCGGTTTCGCGGTGCCCGGGGGCAGCCCCGCGGGGCCGCCCCCCACCCCGGCCCTCCCCGCGGCGGTGACCGCGTGAGCCCCGCCGGGGAGCCGCCGCGCAGGCGCGTCCCCGGACCGGCCCGGCCGAGGCCGACCTCACCGGCTTCGACCTCAGCGACGCCGACCTGCGCCGCGCCACCTTG
>NZ_JBEYVX010000087.1:0-25241 GCF_040644195.1 Streptomyces sp. NPDC047014
GCCGGCGGCGAGCGCCTTGTCGCGCAGTACTCCATGGGCGGCGGCCTTCGCGCCCCGGCTGCGCGTCCTCACCGACGAGCTGGCCCAGCATCGGGTCCCTGCCCCGCCCCCGGGCCCCGACCGCCAACGCCCCCGGGGCGCTACCCCGGCACGGGCCGGTGCCGTCGGGCTCCTGGGCTCCGGGCCCCGGGCGGGCCCGCGCCCCCACCCGCCCCCCGCCACCGGCGGCCCGTACCCGCCAGCGGGGGTGCGTACGTGCTCCGATACGATGTTCGACCCGCCGCTACCGCCCCGAGGCGAACACACATCGGTTGAAAAATTGATATCCAACGAATCGCGGATGAACGCGCCCACCAGCCGCGGGGACGCCGCCGCCCGCTTCCGTCCGCGCGCCATGCTCCGGCCCCGCGTCCTCCTCTGGACCGCCGTCGCCGTCGTGGCCTTCGGCTTCCTCCTCGCCCTCGAGATCGCCGCCCGCCACTACGGCGTGCGCGGCCCCCTCACCAACCAGGTGCGCGAGGTGGTGTTCGCCCCGAAGTCGGGCCCGCTGCTGTACGCCGGCATGGCGCTGATGCTCGTCGTACTCACCTGGCGCCAGCGGTTCATCGCCCTCGCGGCAGCGATCGGCATCGACGCCGTCTTCTGGCTCGTACGGTGGGCGCTCGACGCCAAGATGATGGCCGGCAACGGCGCCCTCTGGGTGCTCCTCGCCCACGCCGTCATCGCCCTCACCCGCCGCACCGGCCGCGAACGCGTCCTCCTCCTCAAGGGCGTCGGCCTCGGCCTCCTCCTCGTCGCCGGCCGCAAGACCGGCGACACCTGGCTGCTGATCACCATGAAGACGCAGCCGCTCGTCCTCGACCAGTACGTGGCCGCCGCCGACCAGGCCCTCGGCAGCCCGTCCCTCCTCGTCGGCCGGCTTGTCGGCGCCACCGGCCCGGTCGGCGCGCACATCCTGGACTGGGTCTACGTACAGCTCGGCGTGGCCGCCGTAGCCGTCGCGCTCTACCAGCTCCGCACCGTGATGACCGAGCGCCGCTTCCCCGCGCACCACATCGTCCGCACCTTCCTCGTCATCGGCCTGCTCGGCCCGGCCGTCTACATGGTCTTCCCGGTGGTCGGGCCCGTCTACGCCTACGGTGCCGAGGGCGGCCAGTGGGCGCTAGCGCACCTCTGGCCGAACAGCGCGCCGACGATCACCGCCCCGCAGCCCTTCCTCTTCGACGAGGTCACCCCGCGCAACTGCATGCCCAGCCTGCACACCGCCTGGGCCACCGCGATCTTCATCCACTCCCGCCGGGGCCCGCTGGCGCTGCGGCTCGCAGGAACGTTCTGGCTGATCGCCACGCTCGGCGCGACCCTCGGCTTCGGCTACCACTACGGCGTGGACATCGTCGCGGGGGTCGTCTTCACCCTCACGATCGAGACGGCCCTGCGCTCGCTGGCCCGCGGCTGGGACCGGCAGGGCGCGCGGCTGACCGCCTACGGCTCCGCGGTCTTCCTCGCGCTGCTGCTCTCGTACCGCTTCCTGTCCGTGGAAATGTCCGAAAATCCGTTCGTCTTCGGGCCGCTGGTGATCCTGTCGATGATCTCGGTCCTGTACGGCTACCTGCGCACCACCAGGCAATGGGACCGCGAGCCCACCCCGGTCCAGCTCCCGGCCCCGCGCCGCGAACCGCAGCCCGAACTGGTCTGATCCCGTCACGCGCACGCTCCGGCCGGGCGTCCCGGGACGCCCCGAGGCCACCGGGCCCGTGGCGCGACGGGGGCGCCGGGGGGACAGTGGGGGTCGGCCACGGACTGGGGTGTGGGGGGCGGGGCGACATGCCGGAGTTGCTGTTACGGGGGGACGGCGGGGGGAGCGGCGGCCGGAGGGACGGCCGGAGCGGCGGCCCGAGCGGCGGCCGGGGTGGTGGTCGGCGGAACCGCCGGGGCGGCAGCGGAGGCAGCGGCCGTACGGAGTCCCGGCCCGGCTCCCTCGCGGCGCTGAGCCTCAGCCGCGGCCTTGGCGGCGGCGCCCTGGCCATGGCTGTGCCCCTGACGCTGGCCTTCCACTGGCCCGGCGGGACGTGGGCCACGGGCATGGCAGCCTCAGCCGCAGCCGCCATCACCGCACTGGCCGGGCTGTCCGCCGGGCGGTCGCGGCCGAAGAGGAGGGGCGCCGGGCGGTCGCGGGACGCACGCACGCGGCGGACGCACAGCACCGACCCCGACGGGCTATGGCGCACGCCGATGGGCCGCATCCCCGCACTCCGCCAGGTCGACCGTCCCGAGGCGGCCGGGGTTCACCCCGCTGGCGCCGCCGGTACGCCGGGCACGCAGCCCCCGTACATCCCCCGCGACGCGGAACCCCTGCTGCGCGACGCCCTCCGCCGCGGCGGATTCGTCCTGCTGGTGGGCGGCCCCACCACCGGCAAATCCCGCCTGGCCTACGAGACGGCCCGCGCCCTCCACCCCCACCACGCCTTCGTCCGCCCACTGACCCGCGCGGCTCTCCCGGCGGCGTTACGGATGGCAGCGCGCCGGCGCCGGTCGATCCTCTGGCTGGACGACCTGGAGGACTACCTGGGCGCGGGCGGCCTCACCCCCGCCCACCTGACCCCCCTGACGGCAGCCCCCCGAGGCCGGCGACTCGTACTGGCCACGATGCGCACCCAGGAGTACCACCGCTACACCGCCCCCGACCCCAGCCGCCTCACCGGCTCCACCACCCCCGCCTGGCGCCCCCAACGGGACCTCCTCAGCCAAGCAACGGTCATCCACCTCACCCCCCACTGGTCCCCAACGGAACTCACCCGAGCCGCCACCCAGACGACCGACCCGCACATCGCCGCAGCCCTACGCGCCGGGGCCCATGCGGACCGTGGCCGGGCGGCCGCCGACCGAACCGCCCCGCACAGCACGGGATCCCTGCGCCCCGGGGACCCCCTCGGGCAGCCGGAGACCCTGGCGACCGTGCCGAGTTCCGCCCGGACGGCCACCGACGGAAGCGATCCGAGCATCGCCGGGGAACAGCTCGGGGCGGCGGACGGCTCGGCCGCACCAGCCCCCGGGCGTGTCCCGCCCGCCGCCGAGACACACCTCGGCCCGGAGACGGACCGGGAGGCTGCAACGGAGGCCGAGCAGAGGACCGCCCATGGGAGCCTCCCGGACACCATCGGGCAACCGAAGAACCAGACGGCCGAGCCGCACTTCGGCCGGGTTGCTCCTGACGGCCGCCCCCCGCGCAACCCCGGCGAACGCCTCGGGCCGGCAGAGGGCTTTGCGCCCGCGCCGGATCTCGGGCAGACGCCCGCCGACGCGAACGATCCGCGCACCGCAGGGGAACCCCTCGGCCCGGCGAAGGCCCAAGCGGCCGTGCCGCCGTGCGGGCGAGCGGCTGCTGATCGGAGGGCCGGGCGCGTCGCGGGAAAACCCCTCGGCCCGGCGGAGGCCCTGACGGCTGCGCCAGAGCGCGGACGCGCGGCCGCTCACGAGACCGCCCGGGGCGTCGCCGGTAGTCCCTCCGAGCCATCGGATCCCGTGGGGGCCGAGCCGGAGCCTGGCCGGGCGGCCGCCTGCGCCGACGCCCCTGGCATTGCCGCAGCCTTCCAGGCCGAGGACCCGCTCGGGCCTGTGAAGTCCCCAACCGCCGCGGCGGAGCGCGGGCGTGAGGCCGCCCGCGAGAGGTCTCCGGGCGTCGTCGGTAGTCCCGCCGAGCCGGCGGAATCTGTGGGGGCCGAGCCGGGTCCCGGCCGGGCTGCCGCCTGCACAGACGCCCCTGGCATTGCCGCAGCCTTCCAGGCCGAAGACCGCCTCGGGCCTGTGAAGTCCCCAACCGCCGCGGCGGAGCGCGGGCGTGAGGCCGCCCGCGAGAGCTCTCCGGGCGTCGTCGGTAGTCCCGCCGAGCGGGCGGAATCTGTGGCGGCCGAGCCGGAGCTTGGCCGGGCTGCCGCCTGCGCCGACGCCCCTGGCATCGCCGCAGCCTTCCAGGTCGCAGATTCGCTCGGGTCTGCGAAGTCCCCAACCGCCGCGGTGGGGCGCGGGCGTGCGGCTGCAGGCGAGAGCTCTCCGGGCGTCGCCGGTGGTCCCGCCGAGCCAGCGGAGGGCGGGGCGTCCGTCCACGGGAGCCCTCCGCGCGTCGCCGGAGAACACCCCGGCCCGGCGGAGTTCCTGGCGGCCGCGCCGGACCCGGGCCAGGCCGCCGCCCGCGGGAGCGACCCGCGCACGGGCGCGGCCTTGCCAGCCGTGGACCCCCCAGCGCTCGGGAAGCCACTGGCGGACGCGGCCGAGTGCGGACGAAGGGTCGCCGACGGGCGAGAGCCTTGCGTCGCCGGGGGACGGTTCCGGTCGGCGACGGAGCTGCCTGCTGCGCCGGACGTCGGGCGGGCGGCCGCGCCCGGGAGCCCCGCGCGCGTCGCCGGCGAACGCCCAGGCCCGGCGCAAGCCATGGCGGCCGCGCCGGGCCTCAGCCCGGCCGCCGCCCGCGAAAGTGGCCCGCGCGTCGGGGTACACCTCGGGCTGGCCGAGGCGCTGGCTGCCGTGCCGGAGCTGCGGGCCGCGTGGGATGACGCCTGGGCCGCCGGGGCCCACCCACGTGGCGCGGCCGTGGTCCAAGCCGCTGTGGACTGCCGGCGGGCCGGGCTGCGTCGGCCCCTGAGCCAGAGCCTGCTGCGCGAACTGCACCGGCCGTACCTGCTGGCGCGCGGGCACGACCTCCAGACGGAACCTTTCTCCGAGGCGATCACCTGGGCCTGCGGCCCCGCCCACGCCCCCGGCAGCCTGCTGACAGGCGACCACATCCAGGGCTACCGGGCCTACGCCCCCCTGCTCACCACCCCGCACCCGGAACCGCACCCGCACCCCGTCCCGGAACACCTCTGGCGCACCCTGCTCGCCCGCGCGACCCCCGAGGACGCCTACGACATGGGCCTGCTCGCCCACCAGCAACGACACCCGCGCCGCGCCGCCGAAGCCCTGACCCGGGCCGGCCTGGGACGGGTACCCGGGGCGGACTACCTCCTCGCCCTCACCATCGGCGACGCCGGACGCCCGCACCGCGCCGCCGCCGACCTCGCCGGGATCGTCCGCCGCCGCCAGAACCGGCTCGGCCCCCACCACCCCGACACCCTGGCCGCCCGCCACCAACTGGCCCACTTCACCGCCGAGGCCGGCAACCCGCACGCCGCGGCCGCCCGCTTCGCGGCCCTGGCCGCCGACGCCGCAGCCGTGCTCGGCCCGGACCACCCCGACACCCTGGCCGCCCGCCACGCACTGGCCCACTGCACCGGCCAGGCGGGCGCCCCCGCCGAAGCCGCCCGGCAACTGGAACGACTGCTCGCCGACCTGCTACGGGTGCAGCGCCCGCAGGACCCCGCCGTACTGGCCACCCGCCGCGGCCTGCTCTGGTACCGAGGCGGCGACCCCTCCCGTACAACAATCCAACTGACCGAACTGCTCGCGGACACCCTGCACTACCTCGGCCCGGACAACCCCCACACCCTCGCCGTCCGCAGCACCCAGGCCACCTTCACATCCCGCACGGGCCGCACCACCGAGGCGGCGGCCGCCTGGCAAACCCTGGTGGCCGACCGCGCCCGAGTCCTGGGCCCCGACCACCCCCACACGATCCACACCCGCCTGGAATGGGCCCACGCCCTGGCCACCGCAAACCGCCCCACCGAAGCCCGCACCCTCCTGACCCACACCCTCACCGCCCCCCACCCCCTCCTGGAACCAGGCCACCGCCACCTCCGCCGAGCCCGCGACCTCCTCACCACCCTGCCGACCGACAACACCTGACGACTGTTGGAGTCGCCCTGCCGATCACGCCCTGGCCGCGGATGGTTACATCTCGCCGAAGGCAAGCTGGTGGTGGCGGCCGTGCCAGGGTGATGCCGCGACTTCACCGCCTCGGATCCGACTGGGGCGGCCTTGGATCGATCGGGCGCGTTCACTGGTCTTCCACGATGAAGCAGGCCCGTTCGTAGAGTTCGTCGAATGTGATGACCTCGACGTCCTGAACCGACCGTCTGTACTGCTCGAAGGAGGTGATCTTCTCGGGATTAGCCGCACCACGCTCGCTGAATTCGCCAAGGCTCCCGATGACCAGCACCTGACGGGGGCGGGCGGTTGAGACTTCGATGTCCGTCGGGGCACCGTCGTCCTCGTAGAGCCTGTGAAGTTGGCCGGTGACAAGTCGTAGGGCCTTGTGGGCAGTCTTCTGAACCTGCGCGACGGCGCCGACGACTTCCTTGGAGACGTGGTAGACGTCCGGTGGCCGGTACGGCGTACTGGCCAGCAAGGGGGTCACGTGTGTCTTGATCTCACAGAGCAGTAGGCTGCTGATGAAGCCCTTGGATCGCATGACGGCGTCACTGCGCTTACCCGCTCCGGTAAAGATGTTGGCGCCGGTCGTGATGCGCTCCAGTTTGCCGTAGCCGATAGGTTCGCAGGCGACGAGGTTGAGGCCGTACCCGAAGATCCATGGGTTCTCCTCGAAAAAGCTTTGCCAGACCGCCTCCGGCCCTGCAAGCCGTCCGCGTTCGTGCTCGAAGAAGTCGGAATCGGTCAGCAGGTCCTTAAACCGCTGGAGTTGCGACTTGCGGTTGCTGATTCGCCGGATGTCCTCGTCGGTGAGGACGCCACCGATGGCGATCCTGACGGCTTCAAGGAGCGTCCTGCGGTCCTGGTCAGCGAGCAGGCGGGTCAACTCTGCCTCGTCGCCGACCGTCAGCCGTCGGCCGCCTCCTGGGATGTTGTCCAAGCCGACGCAGTTCTGGACGAAGCAGATGACCTTCCAGAAGTTCTCGTGGACATCGCCGGTGTCCACGAGCGCCTTGATGATCTGGGTAGTCGCGGTGCCGGGCAGTGTCTGCATGGCCGCGGTCTTGGCGGCCTTGGCCTTGTCCTTCTTCCAGAGTTTGATCCTGGGGGAGAGAACACCGTCCTTGTTGATGAGGGTGACGTTGCAGAGCGTTGCCACCAGAGGCCGGTCGTCGAGGAGGAAGTCGCTGACCATCCGACCCGTGTGGGTGTCGTAGAAGTAGGAGAATCCGGTACCTCTTATCTCGAGGTCGGCAAAGTCCCGACGTTCGACGTCGAACTCTGTCGACGGGAAGCTGATCCGGAAGGCATGACCGACCGGGCCGTCGGGCTCTGTCGTGTTATCCCTCCAGTCCTGGAGAACGTCCGGGAGCGGCCCCACATCACCGTCGACCACGAGGGACTGAACGTCTTCGCGCCGCAGGCGCTTGAGGACGAGTTGCAGCCGCTGCCAGATCGCATCCAAGACCGGCTTGGTAAACGCCGGCAGAAGAGCGGCATCCACCACCAGGACAGCCTCATACGTATCCTCTGTCCAACTGTCACCAGGCGTAGGTTCGTAGAAGCCGCCGTCGCGGCGCAGCGACAGGACTGCCAAGCGGAGCAGGTCTCGGGCGGTCTCCTCTCCGTCGCGGTCGAGGAGGCTGTACGTCTGCCCGAGAACGAGGTCGAGTTTGCCGGTGTCGCCGTCACCTAGAGGGAGTGGGATCAGCCCACCGGTGGCCGGTATGGAGACCGGTGTGTAAACCGGCCGCCCCGACAGGAAATCGAAGGCTCGGAGGGCCCAGCCGTCGGGGCCAAGGAGGTCGTTCAGCCTCTCTGCCCGCTGGCACGAGTGGTCCACGTCGGGCTGTGCTTCCGGATGGATGAGACGTGCCAGAAAGGCCAGAAGCAGCTCGTCGGGACCGTCGAGGAGTTGGAAGCGAGGATCTCCGAAGACCCAGTCGTCGAGCCAGTCCGACAGGTTGTTGACTCGATGTTGGACAATGTCGTCGCGCGCCGTTGCAAACCTGGAGTCCGTCGATTCCAAGGCATCCAGGTCGTACAGGCTGTCCAGGAAGTTGATCTCGCTGAGCTGTCCCCACCAGGGGCCGCCCTCACCGCGCAGGTAGTCGAAGATGCCGCGTCGTGTCACCGGAGTGATCCTCGGCGTACTGCACGATGCCGCGGAGTGTTCGGGCTGAGTCATACATCCAGAATGAACGTTCCTCGGGCCATCACGGGGGCTGTTGGATGCACTTGAGGCTCACGACCACAGCGAGTGACCTCTCTCGCCATCCCTGCGGCAACCCCCATGCGTGTTTGGCGACAGATCCTGGGGCGGGCCTGCGGAGGCCCGCCCCGGAGCGGCCGTTCAGGCCGACGCGCGCTCCGGGCGTTCCGCCCCCGTCGGCGGTGTGAGGTGGCCTCGGTGGTGGAGGGTGAGGAGGGCTGTTGCGCAGAGGGTGCCGAGGGCCGTGAGGGCCAGCCAGGGGAGGGCCGGTAGGCCCGTGGAGTGGGCGGTGTCCAGGGCCGCGCCCGTCAGGAGGTTGCCGGCGGTGATGCCGATGCCGCATACCGTGTTGTAGAGGCCGTAGTGCGTCGCCACGAGGCGGTCACCGGAGAGTCGGACCACAAGGTCCATCTCGAAGGGGTAGGCGATCATCGTGCCCACCGCGAGCAGGAGCGCGGCCAGCGTCGGCGGGCCCGCGGCCAGGAGCCAGCGGGCCGGTCCGCCGGCCGGTACCGGGACGGCCGTCGCGAGGAGCAGCGGCAGGAAGGCGGCGGCCATCACCAGCAGCCCGCGGACCAGCGCCGCGGGCGGTTCCATGCGGGCCCGGCACCAGGCCGTGACGCGGGTCTGGAACAGGACCGTGCTCAGGCCCGACACGGCGAACAGCACCGCCGTCGCCGCCCCGCTGAACGCCCCGTCCCCGCCCAGGCGCCGGACCTCCAGCGGCAGCGCCAGGTACACCTGGAAGGTCAGGACGTACGAGCCGGTCATGGCGCAGGAGAAGAGGAGGAAGGGGCGGTTCTTGAGGATGCTCCGCCATTGGGTGAGGACCCCCTCCCGTGGTGCCGCTGGGTCCGCCTCGGTGGGGCGGCGCGCGGGGAGGCGGCGGAGTTGTACGAGGCTCAGTACGGCGAAGATCCCGGCCGCGCTGAGGCACGTGAGGCGGAAATCGACCCCGGTGAGCACCATGCCGACCAGCGGGCCGAGCAGGATGCCCGCCTGGTAGAAGACGTTGAACAGCGCGAACGCCTCCACGCGGCGCTCGCCCGCGTCGGCGGCCAGGTAGGCGCGCGTGGCGGGGTTGAACAGGGCGCCCGCGAGGCCCGTGGCGGCGGAGGCCGCCAGCAGGGCGGGTACGGAACCGACGAGCCCGAGGGCGGCGAAGCCCACGACGCGCAGCAGCATGCCCGCGACGATCATCGGCTTGTAGCCGAAGCGGTCGGCGAGGGTGCCGCCGATCAGGAACATGCCCTGCTGGCTGAAATTGCGTACACCGAGGACGAGGCCGACGAGCCAGCCGGCCAGGCCGAGGGAGCCGGAGAGGTGGGCGGCGAGGTACGGCATGAGCATGTAGAAGCCGAGGTTGATGGTGAACTGGTTGACCATCAGGAGCTGGACGCTCGGCTCGTGGGAGCGGAAGGCCGTGAGCGTGCCCTGGGTGCCCTTCACCGGGCGGAGCCCGTCGCCGGCTCGGCCTGACTCTGCTCCTGCGCCTGCTCCTGCTCCTGTGCCTGCGCCTGCGGCTGCTCCTGCGCCTCAGCCGGCCCCGCCCCCGACTCCGGAAGCCCCGCCCGCCCCGCCGAAGCCAGCGGGTCCACCACCGCCTCGCACCGCGTCCAGCGCGTGACCTCCTTCTCGTCCATCCGCCCCACCACCTCCGGTTCCTCCGCCGGCGGCCCCGCCAGCAGGCCGTGCGCCGCGCAGTAGTCGTCGTCGTAGACCGTCCCCAGGTACCGCTGCGGCCCGTCCGGGAACACCGCCGCGATACGGGTGTCCGCCGGCCGGGTGCGCGCCAGCCAGCCCGCGACCAGGGCGACGGCGCCGACGCTCCAGCCGCCGGTCGCGTAGTGCGAGGTGGCGAGCCGGCGGCAGGCCCACACCGCCTCGGAGGGCGCGACCCAGTGCACCTCGCGGAAGTTTCCGTAGGCGACGTTGCGCGGGTAGATGCTCGACCCGAGCCCCCGCATCAGGCGCGGCCGGGCGGGCTGCCCGAAGATCGTCGAGCCGATCGTGTCCACGCCGACCAGCTCCAGCCCCGGGTACAGCTGCCGCAGCACGCGCGACAGGCCGGCCGAGTGGCCGCCGGTGCCGACGCTGCACACGAGGACGTCGATATGGCGGAGTTCGGTGGCGAGTTCGAGGGCCAGCGGGGTGTAAGCGTCCGTGTTGTCCGGGTTGTTGTACTGGTCCGGGCACCACGAGCCGGGATCGCCTCCCATCAGCTCCCGCACCCGCTCGCGCCGGGCCTCCTGCCAGCCGCCGGCCGGATGGGGCTCGGCCACGACGTCCACGCGGGCGCCGTAGGCGGTCAGCAGCTTGGTCATGGACGGTTCGAGCCCGGGGTCGGTGACGAGCGTGACGGGGTGCCCGTAGACCATCCCGGCCAGGGCCAGACCCAGACCGAGGGTGCCGCTGGTGGACTCGATGATCCGGGCGCCGGGCCGCAGCGCGCCACGGGTGCGGGCGCGCTCGACCATGTGCAGGCCCGGACGGTCCTTGATGCCGCCGGGGTTGAAGCCCTCCAGCTTGGCCCAGAAGCCGCGTCCCTCGGGGGCGAAGGGCGCGGAGACGCGCAGCAGCGGGGTGTTCCCGACGAGCCCGGACAGGGCGGCGCCGGGGGCGGGCGGGGCGGTCTGCGCGGACCGCGCGGACGGGGTGGACGGGGTGGTCGGAGAAGACATTGGTTATCTCGGCTCTCGTTCGCAGATGGCTGTGTACGTGCGCATCTCGCCCGCGGCCGGCCGGTGTGTACGGGAGTACGGGAATCTCCCCGCGTACGGCGGCAACGCAGGCGGCGGCCCGAAGGAGCCGGGCCGCACGAAGGGCGGCTAGATCCGCCAGCAGCAGAGGCCGGTACGGGTCTCGCGCCCGCCCCGCACCCACGGCGCCGAGCCGGAACCGCGACGCGGAACGCGGCCGGCGAGGCCCGAGGCGAACAGTGCCAGGAGCACCGCGAGAAGAAAGGGAGGAAAAGCGGCGGAGCGCTGTACGGGGAATTCCTGCAACGCGCGCGGAAAGGAATGCAGGAGGCAGTGATCGCCGGGCCGGGGAATTCCGGAGGGGCCGTGGGCGGAATGAGCGGGATGAACGGGCACGGCGACCACGGACGACGTGGTGGCTGTGGCCGTGGCCGTAACCGTGGCCGGGGTCGCACGCGCGTCGTGGATCATGCAGCCGAGCACGGTCGCGGCGAAGGCGAGCAGCACGAGAAGAGCGAGCGGCGCCCGCGCGCGGCGCGGGACGGTCAACGGCTGGAAGGGCACGGCTCCTCCGGGGAGCTGCTTCGGATCGTGCGGCGGGTCGGGGGCGGTGGCGGTGCCTCGGCTGGAACGGAGTGTTCCGCCGATACGACGCCCTACGGGTGGCACTCCCGCGGAACACCCCGGGAAGGGTGAACGCCATGGGCCGTACGGGCCCGTATGCCGCGAGCGGGAGCGCACCGCGGACCCGTCAGATACGCAGCACCACCGCGGCGGAACCACCAGGCCCGACGGGAACCGACGCCGCGGGCCGTCCCGCAACGCCCCCGACCGCCGGCACCGCCACCACACACGGCCGCACCACCACGTGCGGCTGCCCACCGGGAGCGGTGCCCAAACCGCCCCGCCCAGGCAGGCACCGCGGAGCCGGAGCCGAGGAGTCATCCGCCCCAAACACCTCCGCCGAGACCCCGGCGGGCCACGCGGACACCTCCGCGCGGGACGGCTGCGCGTGTCCGGCGGGAGCGGTGCTCGGGCCAGCCCGGCCGGGCAGGCATCGCACGGGCGGAGGCGACGAGGCTCCGACGGCGAGTGTCTGCGGCGCGGCTGCGCCGGGCTGTGCCGAGGTGCCGGCTCGTGACGGCTGCGGCTGTCCAGCGGGAGCGGTGCTCGGGTCGGACCGGCCCGGCAGGCGCTGCGGCGCCGGAGCCGAGGAGGCGTCCGCGCCGAATGTCTCTGGCGGGGCTGCTTCGGCTGCGCTGGGCTGTGCCGAGGCCGCCGCGTGTGGCGGCTGCGGGTGGCCGGCGGGAGCGGTGTTCAGGTCGGGCCCGCCCGGTAGGCACCGCGGCGAAGGGAACGCGGAGCTGTCCGCGCCGATCGCTTGCGCCGGGGCCGCGTCGCCCGCAGCGCACGCTTCCAGCGGCTGCGCGTAGCTGGTGGGAGCGGTGTTCCGGCTGGGTAGGCCGGGCAGGCACTGCGGCCGCGGAAGCGAGGAGCTGTCCGCGCCGAACGCCTGCGGCGAAGCTGCGGCGAGCCGGGACAGCGCCCCCGGCCAGGGCCGCGCCGAGGACGACGTGGCGGGCCGCGTCAGCGCCCTTGCCATGGGCCATGGCAACGTCTCGGCGGCGGGGCGGACCACCGCCCCCGGCCAGAGCCGCGCCGAGGTCGCCACGGCGGGACGCGTCAGCGCCCCCGTCAGGGGCCAGGCCAACGCCTGTGCGGCGGGCCGGGACAGCGCCCCCGGCCAGGGCAGTGTCGACCCTCCCGCCGAGGGCCGCGTTGGGGTCGCCAGGGCGGGCCGCGTCGGCGCGCCCGCCGCAGGCTGCGCCGATGGCTCCGCCCGAGTGGGCGCCGGCGCCCCCGCCGTCGGGTGCGCTTCGTTCTCCGTCGTCGTGCCGTGGGTTTGGAGGTGGCTGAGTAGGAGGACGAGCAGTGTTGGCCACAGGAGGCACAGCAGGGGCGGCGGAGTTCGGTGGTGGGGGATCTGCGGCGCGTCGGAAGTCGGCCGGGCCCTGATCATGCCGGGATCCTAACGGCGCTTTTGTACGCCGCCGCAGCCCATCGTGGGAATTGGCTCAAAGCGGTTGAGATGCCGTGCTGTTCTGAACGGTGGCTACCTCAGGCCGTTTCTGGCGCATGTGTGACCGAATTGCTTTCGGCTTTGATATTCGATCACCCCGTTCCGTCCCCCGCGCCTAGCCTCGAAGGGTCGGGTGACCAGCGGCAACGGGAGCGGTGGAGGGGGCGGGCAGCGCCATGGCGGGTCGTCGGCAGGTTTCGTGGAAGGCGCTTCTTGTTGTCATGGTCGTCTCGTACGGCGTCTCGCAGGCGTTGCGGACCGGCCACGGGTGGTGGGTCGCAGGGGCCCTGGCCTTGTTGCTGCTTGTGGCAGGGGTGCGGGCCGCCAGTGGGTATGACCGGGCGCGGGGGGCCGCCGGGCTGGGTGAGGTGCGGCAGGAGGCGGCCGTGGTGGGGCCGTTGCTGGAGGCGCTCAATCGGGCCTATGACGTGGCCCGGGCGGGGGACCTTGCCGAGGCCATGCGTATGGCCGACATGGTCGCGGCCCATGAGGCCACCGCTCGATTGCCCCTGGTCGGGGCCCAGCTGGCCATGGTGCGCAGTGATCTGGCCCAGGCGCAGGGGGATTTCGAGGCCGCCGAGCGGGAGGCCGTCGCCTGTGTGCGCTTCCACCGCCGGGGCAGCAACCGGTCCATGCTGGCCGAGTCCCTGGAGAAGCTCGGCAAGATCCAGCTCCTGCTCGGCCGGGAGGAGGACGCCGAGGCCACCCTCACCGCCGCGCTGGAAGAGGGCGGGCCGCAGATGTACCGGCTCAGCAGGGTCCGGACCGAGCTGTACCTCGCCAACATCGCCCACGACCGGGGCGATCTCGCCCTGGCCGTGCAGCATGCCTCAAACGCACGGAAGTTCGCGGTCAAGTGGCGCTGCCACCCGCAGCACGTGGCCGCCTGCGACCTGCTCGCGCTCATGGCGATCGAGGACAAGCGCCCCGAGGACGCCCTGCGCTGGATACGCGAGTCCGACGGGGTCGTCCGCGACCGCGTCCACTCGCTGCCGCACCGCGTCCGCCACCTGATCGCCACCGCCCTGGTCGCCGAGGCACAGGGCCGGGACCGCGACGCCCTCGCCGCGTACGTGGAGATGATGCACGGGGTGGCGAGCCTGCGCGTCGGGTGGGGCTGGCGGGACGCGCAGTCGTACTACTCCGACCTCTACAGCGGCTCCGAACTGTCCGCCTTCACCACCGCTCACGCCCTCCACCTCCGCGGGGACGAAACCGCCCTGGACGCCCTCGCCCTGCTGCTCGACCTCGGGAACCGGACGGCCCTGCGCCGGATGCTCCGCGGCGGACTCGCGGTCGAGGCCCCCGCCGAGCTGGACGATCCCGGGATGGCCGACATCCTCGGCCTGCTGCACGCCATCGCGTACCGCGAAGGGACCCGGACCGGGGACCCTGCCATCCCGAGCTGGCTCCTGGCCGAGAACGCGCAGGCCGCCGGTGACGCGGGGCGGGCGGAGGCGGCGCAGGCGTACGAGCGGCTGGAAACGCTCGTCTCCTCCCGTTTCCGGCGGGCCATGGGCGCCACTTCCGAGGGCCGGGAAGGTCCCGAGGGGGAGGGCTCCGGCGCGGACGCTCGTGCGTACGCCGTGCGCCGCGGGGTCCACGTACTCCAGACGCGCCTGCTCGACAACGGCGAGGATGCCTTCGTCGCCGGTCTGTGGACGACCCCCGACGGCGCCCGGCACCCCTTCCTGCACCCCGTCGACGCCGACATGAACAGGCTCCTCGGCGAGGTGACGGGTACGGCCGCGGCGGCGACGGCGACGGCGGCGGCGACGACGGCGACGCCGGCGGCCCAGCGGACCGGCGCGGACGAGGCCCCGCCCACCACCGAGCCCACCACCGAGCCCGCCGCCGAGCCCGGCGGCGTACGTGCCCAGGCGCCCAACTGGCGTACCACCCCCCGTTTCCGGCACCTCATCGACCGCCGCAGCCAGGCGTGGTCCTCCCTCGCCACCCTGCTGCTGCCTCCCGGGCTCGCCGCGCTGCTGCGCGACACCGACCCGGAGGGCGACGTACCCGGGCTGCTCCTCGTACCGGACGCCAGCCTGTGGCGGGTGCCGTGGGCCGCGCTCCGCGTCGTGCCGACGGGACACGACGGGCATCTCCTCGACCGCGCGGTCCTGGCGATGCTCCCCAGCCTCTCCCTCCTGACCGGCCCCGGACCCGAGCCCGCCGCCCCTGCACCCACCCCCGCAGCCCCAGACGCCCGGGCCTTCTCCTACCTCGCCGGCGTCCACCCCGACGGCCTCGCCGTGGAGCGGGACGCCCTCGATGCCGCCTTCGGCGCCGGCGTCACCCACACCACCGGCCCCACCGGCCTGCTCACCGCCCTCGACCCGGCTACGACGCCCTACGCCCTCGGCGCCGCCTCCGTGCACGGCAACAGCAGCCCGGGACTGGCCCACGCACTCCTCCTCGCCCGCGATACCACCCTGTCCGCCGCCCGGATGCTGACCCTCCGCTTCCCCCGCACCCTCGTCGTCAGCGCCTGCTTCTCCGCCGAGCTCGACGGCCGCCGCGGCACCGATCCGCTCGGCATCCCCACCGTCGCCCTCTGCCGCGGGGCCGACACCGTCATCGGCGGGATCTTCCCGCTCCCCGACGGCGGCCGGACGGAGCACGCCACCGCGAAGGTCGTCGCGATTCTCTACGGACTGCTCGCTCAGGGAGTTCCGCCGTCCATCGCCCTGCGCCGCGCGCAGCGGCAGTGGCGCGAGGAAGCGGAGCACCCGCCGCCGTGGCTGTGGGCCGGACTCGTCAGCATCACCACCCACCTCGACCTCACCCCAGGGAGCGCCCCCGATGCCGCATGACCAGCGTGACCCGCACGACCCCCACAGCAAAACCGCCGACCCCGACCGTCCCGCCCGCGACTGGGACGACCTGGGCTGGGCGGACGACCCCGGGCTCGACGACCGCCAGTTCGCCATGGAGGACGCCGACCCGAACCCGCCCGAACTGCCCCCGGCCGTCACCGGCGCACCCCCGCAGCCCGCCGCCGAGACCCCTGCGCCGGACGGCGCGCAGGGCGGCCCGCATGCCGGGTAGCGTGGTCGGGGCGGTGCTGCTCCTCGTCGCGCTCGCCCCCGGATCCGTCTACCACCAGGCGTTCCGCCGCCACTCCCAGCGCGATACGCGGACCACCACCGCGGAGGTCGTGGAGCTGTTCGGCGTCGGCGCGCTCACCACCACCGCGGGCCTCCTCCTGACCCTGCTGCTGGCGGAGGCGGTCCCCTTCCTCGTCCCCCTGGACGCGGTCCTGCGCGCCCCGGCCGATTTCCCGGCGCGGCCCTGGTCCTGGGTGGCGGCCGGGCTGCTCGTCATGCTGCTCAGCCTCGCCCTCAGCCGGACCGCCGGCGTCCTCGCCGGGCGCCGCTCGCCCCGGCGCACCGGGGCCGGGCTGCGCGAAGGCAGCGCGGCGGTGCGGGCGTTCACCGAGCGCGACCCCGAGGACCCGGCCCGCAAGGCGTTCCTCGCGGTGGAGCTGTCCGACGGCCGCCTCGTCGAGGGATACCTCCGCTACGTCTCCTCCGACCCCGACCCGGACCGCAGGGACCTGGTCCTCCAGCGCCCCCTGGCCTGGACCGGCCCCGGCGCCACGCCCCGTACGCCCTCCCCGGCGCGCCTTGTCTACGTCCCCGGCTCCCTCGTCCGCGTGGTCCACATCAGCTACCCGGCCCCCACCCCCGCCTCCCCGCCGCCCCCGCCCGTACCAGCCCCGACGCCCGCCACGGAGCCTTAGGCCGTGTCCGGTGGGTCAGGTGACGGGCGCGTTCCCGGATCGTTCTGTCCCACATGGGGCGGGGCGATCTATCAGACCTGGAATGGGCTCGGCTGGAGCCGCACTTGCCGAAGAACACAGGACGGGGCGGACGGTGGAAGAGTCATCGCGTAATCATCGACGGGTATCTTCTTCCGGCAACGGACGAGCATCCCCTGGCGGGATTTGCCTGAGCGTTTTGGAAGCTGGAAGACCGTGCATGACAGGCACCGCCGCTGGTGGGCGGACGGCACGTGGGACGGGGTACTTCCAGCTCTTCCATGGCACGGTCACTGCCGCAACGATTCGGCTCTGGCTTCGTTGACGAGGCTCAGTCGAGAAGGCGCATCACACGCCCCGAGCCGGCAGCCCGTCCGCGGTGCCGAAAAGCAAAGGACTGCCCTTCCTCCAGGGCTACAGGCCGTTCGAGCGTGATCGTCACGTCGCCCCGGTGGAGCGGATTCAACACATCCAATCCCCCGGTAAGCGTCACGTCTCCCGCTACAGCGGCAGTGCCGCAGTGGAAGTGGAGTCGCTCACCAGTGAGCACTTCAGTACCACCGTGTTCTTCGGACAAGAGCGTGATGTCCGCGGCAAAACGGGTGTGTCCGCTGATCGAGCCAGGTGCCGCCAGCACCTGCCCCCGCTCCACCGCGCCGACTGCCGCCCCACGTATCAGCAGGCCCACGTTCATGCCTGCACTCGCCTCGTCGACATACCGCCGCGAAGCTTCGATCCCTTCGACGGCGACGAGTGCGGTCCCACCGAAACCGACGATCTCCACCGCATCACCCTTACGAACCCGCCCGCGCTCGATTAGGCCGGCCAGCATGACCACCCTGTCCTGGTCCTGCCAGAAGAGATCGCCGATATGCATCAGGAACGGCCTGCCTGGTGCTTCCATCTGGGCTCCCTTCCCAATGACCAGCCACCAACGGACTGCCGAGGCTAACAGCGACCACTGGCCACCCTGCGCCCGATCGGTGCCGCGTCCCATCGGACAGGCCCTGGCGCCGCCCCCGGTGTGATGGGCCGCGCGTGGACGGGACGTACGATGTGCCCGTGACCGCCGCCACCCGTCAGCCGACGCAGCCGAGCCCCGCCGGGCGCGGAGTCGCGCTGCTGGTGCTGGCGCTGCTGGCCGGGATCCTCGGCATGCACGCCCTGGGACCGGCACCCGCCGCCGCGGGCTCGCCCGCGCACCACGCCTCGGCAGCGGCCCATGCGGCGCCCGCCGCCTCCGCCGACGCGCCGACCGCGGACTGTCCCGACTCCGGGGACGGATCCGGGCACCTCTCCCACGCCGACGCGACCTGTGCCGCCGCCGGTGTTGTCTCCGCGTACGCGCCCCCCGCGCTCACCGAAGCGCTGTCCGGGCTGCCCGCCGCCGCCTCCGCGGTGGCCGCGGACGCGCCCGGGTCGGCCGTCCGCGGCCGGGCCCCGCCCGATCTGGCCGAGCTCCAACTCCTGCGGATCTAGAGCGGCCCGCGCCGCCGGCCCCGCCCTCCCGGCCCGCGCCGGGACCGGGTCGGCCGTGCGCCCCCGAGCCCTCTTCATCCGTACTTCCCGCCTGCCCGGAATCCGGGCCGCGGGTCAAGGAGCAGCACCACCATGAGCAGTCAGCGTTCCCGTACCCGTTCCCGTACCCTCGCGCGGCGTTCCGCCGCGGTTCTCGCCACGGGCGCCGCCGCCCTCGTACTGGCCGCCTGCGGCGGGAACGGCGGCAGTGACAGCGGTGCCCCGAGCGGGCACGGCAGCCACGGCACCACCTCCCCGTCAGCCTCCGCCTCCGCCCCCGCCTCGCCGGGTCAGCGCAACGCCGCCGACACCGCCTTCGCGCAGGGGATGATCCCCCACCACCGCCAGGCCGTGGAGATGGCCGACCTCGCCGCCACCCGTGCCGGATCGGCCGACGTACGCAAGCTCGCCGAGGAGATCCGCAAGGCCCAGGACCCCGAGATCCGCACGCTCTCGGGCTGGCTCACCTCCTGGGGTGAGCAGGTGCCCGCCGAGGGCGCCGGGGACCACTCCGCGCACGGCGCCGGCGGAATGATGAGCGGGCAGGAGATGGAGGCCCTGAAAGCCGCCTCGGGTCCGGCCTTCGACACCGCCTTCATGGAGCTGATGATCAAGCACCACGAGGGCGCGGTGGCGATGGCCACGACCGAGCGTGACCAGGGCTCCTTCCCCGCCGCCCGCGCGATGGCGGAGGCGATCATCACCTCCCAGTCGGCCGAGATCGCGCACATGAACAAGCTCCTCGGCAAGAGCTGACCCGATCACGGGTTCCGGGGGCCGGACCGCCGGCCCCCGGAACCCGGTCGGCAGCATCAACACCGGCACCGGCCGCAAGGGACAGGATCCTGGTGGTGGTCGGCGGCTACGGAGCGCTCGGCGCGGCGGTGGCCGCATCGAGCGACTGCCCGCCCTGGCGCACCTCCCGGAGTCCCAGGCCGCCCACGGGGTGACCCTGCACCGCCACGGGTGACCACGGCACAGCCGGCGCCCCGCCCGCGGCCGAAAAACGCTTGGACCGCCCCGGTGTCCATGCGGGACACTCCGACTCCTGTCCATCTGGTCCGACTACACGGAGTTTGGGATGGGATCACCACAATCACGCGAAGGTCCACCGAGCCGGGGCTCGGTGCTCCTCGCACTCCGCTACTACGGAAGGGAGTTGGCGCGCCTGCGCCGGCTCACCGTGCCCGCCCTGCTGCTCCCGGCGCTGGGCAACATCGGCATCTTCTACCTCGCGCCGCTGCTCGTCGCGAAGCTCGCCGGCCGGGTCGCCGAAGGCGGGAGCACCGGACTCGGGCCGATGCTCCCGTACGTCCTCGGGTTCGCCGGGGTCCTGCTGCTGGCGGAAGGGCTCTGGCGGGCCGGGCTGCACTGCCTGAACCGCCTCGACGCCCGGGGCATCGAGCAGCTGTACATCACCGGAATGGATGAACTGTTCGCCAAGGACGCGGCGTTCTTCCACGACAACTTCGCCGGCTCCCTCACCAAGCGGGTGCTGAGCTTCGCCTCCCGCTTCGAGGAGTTCGTCGACACGCTGACCTTCTCGGTCATGGGCAGCCTCGTACCGCTGCTGTTCGCCTCGGTCGTGCTCTGGCAGTACGAACCGCTGCTCGTGGCCGGCCTGCTGCTGATGATCATCCTCACCGGGCTGTGCGTCGCCCCCCTGATCCGGCGCCGCCAGGCACTCGTCGCGCGGCGCGAGGAGGCCATCGCCCGGGTGTCGGGGCATGTCGCGGACAGCCTGATGAACATGGACACCGTCCGGGCGTTCGCCGCCGAGGAGCGGGAGGCGGCCGAGCACCGCTCCCGCGTCGCGGAGTCCCGCCGGCTCACGCTGCGCTCCTGGGACTACGGCAACCTGCGCATCGACACCCTGGTCGCGCCCGCCTCCGTACTGACCAATGTCCTGGGGCTGGTCCTGGCCCTGGGGCTCGGGGCGGGGGAGCACGGCGTGGAGGCGGTCGTCGTCACCTTCACCTACTACGCCAACGCGACCCGGATCATGTTCGAGTTCAACCAGATCTACCGCCGCCTGGAGAGCTCGATGACGGAGGCGGCGCAGTTCACCGAACTGCTGCTGGAACCGCCGACCGTGCTCGACCCGGTGGTGCCCGAGCCGTTGCGGGGGCGGTCCGCCGATGTGCGCTTCGAGGGGGTGACCTTCGCCCACGGCGGCGCCGAGCCGCTGTTCGAGGGGCTGGAGCTGGACGTGCCGAGCGGGTCGAAGATCGGGCTCGTCGGCCGGTCGGGCGGCGGCAAGACCACCCTCACCCGGCTGCTGCTGCGGATGACCGATGTGAACGAGGGCCGGATCCTGATCGGCGGTCAGGACATCAGCCGCATGCGCCAGTCCGACCTGCGCGGTCTGCTCGCCTACGTGCCGCAGGACCCGGCGATGTTCCACCGGACCCTGCGGGAGAACATCGCCTTCGCCCGGCCCGACGCCACCGAGGCCGAGATCCGCCGGGCGGCCGAGGCGGCGCACGTCACCGAGTTCGCGGACGCCCTCCCGGAGGGCTTCGACACCATGGTGGGCGAGCGCGGGATCAAGCTCTCCGGGGGTCAGCGCCAGCGGGTGGCGCTCGCCCGCGCGATCCTGCGCGACGCGCCGATCCTGCTGCTGGACGAGGCGACCAGCGCCCTGGACTCCGAGAGCGAGATCCTGGTGCAGGAAGCACTGTGGCGGCTGATGGAGGGGCGGACGGCGCTGGTGGTGGCGCACCGGCTCAGCACGGTCGCGAGCATGGACCGGCTGGTCGTCCTCGACCGCGGCCGGATCGTGGAACAGGGCTCGCACCAGGACCTCCTCACCGCCGAAGGGGCGTACGCGAAGCTCTGGAAGCACCAGTCGGGCGGCTTCCTGGACGACACGGACGACACCCCGGCGGGAGCGGAGGTGTACTGAGGGCGCGCCCTGTCGGACCTATTTTGATCCGATATGAGGATCGATGAATCCGATGTGAGGACCGATGACGAGGGCCAGGGGCGGCGGCCGGGGCGGCGACGGCTCGCGAGGATCGTGCTGACGGGGGCCGCCGCCGTGGGCGCCGGGCTGGTGGCCGGCGTCCCGCGGCTGCCGCCCGCCGCCCCGCCCGGGGGAGGGGCCGGATCCCGGCCCACCACACCGGAGTCCGCCCTCGGGGAGCTCGTCGCGGGCAACGGCCGCTGGCGGACCTACCACGAGCTGCACCCCGACCAGACCCGGACCGTGCGGCGGACCCTGGTCGCGGGACAGCATCCCTTCGCCGTCGTCCTCGGCTGCGTGGACTCCCGGGTGCCGCCGGAACTGGTCTTCGACCAGGGCCTCGGGGATCTGCTGACGGTCCGTTCGGCGGGCGAGGTGCTGGACGAGGCGGTGCTCGGCAGCATCGCGTACGGGGTGCTGGAGCTGCGGATCCCGCTGGTCGTCGTCCTCGGCCACCAGTCCTGCGGGGCCGTGGCCGCGGCGGTCCGGGCGGCGGAGGGCGGGCCGCGGCTGCCCGCGCACATGCAGTACCTCGTGGACCAGATCCGGCCCGCGATCGACCGTACGCTGCGGGGCGCGGCCCGGGTCGACGCCGCCATCACCGCCAACGTGCGGCTCGTCGGGGCCCGGCTGCGCGCCGAGCCCGAGCTGGCCGCCAAGGTCGCGGCGGGGAGCCTGGCCGTGGTGGGGGCGCGGTACGAACTCACCAGCCAGCGGGTACGGCTGCTGCGCTGACCGCAGCGGCCCGGTGCGGGGCGCCCTCCCGCGCGGAGTCTCACGTACGGCATCTGGCCAGTCACCCGGGGTCAGCTCTATCGTGGGGGCATGACGGCACACAGCCCGGGGGTGCCCGGCGAGGTGATGCGGGGCGGGTCGGGGACGACGGAACTGGTGCTGCGGGCGGGCGGCGGCTCCTGGCTGACCCTGCCGCGCTCACTGGGGGACACCGCGCTGGCCGCGCTCGTCGCGGGCGTGCTCGGTCTCGTTCTCCTCGTGCCGGTGGCGGTGGTCCTGCTCTTCACCGGCGCCGGCTGGCCGGTGGTGGGGGTGGTCGCGCTCTGGATGGTGTCGGTGGCCGCCGCGGCGGGCTTCGTGGGCGCACTGGCCGGGGCCTGCTTCCAGGTGTACCGGATCGGCTTCGCCGCCCCCGGTGATCCTTCCGGGGTACGCCTGGTGCGCGGCCTCGGCGCCGGCCCGTGGCGGCCCGCTCGGGAGGAGCCGTACCGGCTGCGCCTGGAGCAGGAGATCGTGGAGCCGTACGCGGGGGATCCCCGTCCGGCCACCCGCGTTCTCACACTGCGTCTGATCCGGGAGGACGCGGACGTCTGCCGGGCCGTGCTCCCGCCGGACACCGACGCCGGGCAGCTCCTGGCGTCCCTGGAACAGGCCGTGGACCCGGCCGTCCTGCTCGAATCCCACATCAGGCGCACCACCCGCCCCGAACCCCGCATCCGCCCCCGCGGCCGCACCGGCTCGGGCTTCGGCATCAGCGGCGCGGGCGGCTCCAGCTGCGGCGGCAGCAGCGGATGCGGCGGCGGTGGGGGCGGAGGCTAGGCCGCCTCCGGCCTTGTCCTGCGGATCAGGGCGAGGGGGGTAGCGGGCAGCCGGCCGGGCTACGGGCCGGGGTGGGGGCCGCCTTCCAGCAGGGTCAGCAGGGTGCTGCGGAGCACGGCTTCGGTTTCCGGGCCCGGGCGGCCCGTGATGCCCGAGCGGAACAGGGACGATCCCTCCATCAGCATGACGAAGACCTCCGCGCGGGCCTGTGCGGTCGCCGGGTCGGGGTGGGCGGAGTAGTCGCGGACGAAGGCGGTCACGTGCTCCGCGTAGGCGGCGTAGAAGGCACGGACCGCTGCGGCCGATTCCTCGTCGTGCGCGGCCATCGACCAGATCTCGGTGAACAGCCGTACCAGGGGCAGGTCTTCGTGCTCGCCGAGGACGGTGTCCAGGACGGCCCCGGGGTCCCCGGATGCGGAAAGTGCGGCCACGCGCGACAGGGAGGCGGCCAGGATCCGGTCCAGGAGGGCCGCCAGGAGGGCGGAGCGGGAGGGGAAGTAGTACTGGAGGTGGCCCAGCCGGACGCCCGCCGCGTCGGCCACCGCCCGCATGGTCAGTTCGGCACCGCCGGAGGAGCCGAGGATGGCTTCCGCCGCGTCCAGGAGTGCCGTACGCCGCTGATGGCCCTTCGGGGTCGGTGAGTCGGGCGGTGTGGGGCGTTCGGCGCTCATGCCGCTGCCCCGCCGATCCGCGCCGCCGGGCCGGATTCCACGCCGACCCCGTGCGCGGCCAGCAGAGGGGCCGCCCGGAGCGGGTCCGGGTGCTGCTCGGGGAAGACCAGGCCCTCGGGGGCCGGGGCCCCGTCCTCGCCCAGGACACGGCGCAGGCCCAGAACCGCCCCCACCGCCGTCAGATGGCTCTGCCCGCGCGGGTCGGTGAGGGTCGCGGTGCGCCCGCGCCCGGCGTGCGTGACGTCCACGCGGACCTGCGCCGTGCCGCCCTCGCCGGGGGAGTGGAGCAGTGCGCGGCGTGCGGGCGCCCAGCGTTCGCCGCCGCCCCAGCGGAAGAAGCCGGCGCCGCGCAGGGCGAGGAGCGCGCGGGTGGCGGCCGCGGAGCTGAAGCCGATGCGGGTGGTGGCGGTGGCGCTGCCGAGGGTCAGGGGCAGGGTGAACTGCTCGGGGGTGTCGATGCGCGCGACCCGGACGGGGGCGCCGCCGATCATCACCGTACGGGCGTCCGTGAGCGGGTCGGCCAGTCGGCGGCGGCCCTCGTCCACCACCTCGAACGGCACCCCGAGCCGGTCCATGAACTCCACGGAGTCGGCGCCGGACCGGTCGGCCATGTCCCACCGCACGGCGATCTCGACCCGCTCGGCGCCGCCCAGTCCGGCGGCGAGCGAGGCGGCGACGAGGCTGGTCACACCGCCCATCCAGGCGGAGGACAGCAGTACGGGCGCGGTGGGCCGCAGCAGCGTGGCCACGGTGACGGCCCGTTGCAGGCGGGCCGTCCAGCGGGTGATGTCCACGTACGGGACCCCGCCCAGGACGGCGGCGCGCAGGACCCGGTCGTCGGGGTCGTTGACCGAGTTGACCACGGCGCTGACGGCCGCCCGGAAGGGGGCGGGGGAGCCGAGGTCCCAGGCGCGCACCTCGGCTCCGGTCTCCTCGGCGAGCGCCCGGCCGCGCTCGGGGGAACGGCCGGTCAGGAGGGTGGGGGTGGTCGGCGCGAGCATCCGGGCGATCTCGGCGCCGACCGTTCCGTATCCGCCGGTGATCAGGACCGGGGCGGAAGGGTCGTGCCGCAGGGCGTCATCAGTCATGATCCGGATTCTAGGTCACTCGACCTAAAAACGGGAACGCGGCCGCCCGGCACCTCATGCGCGCAGGGCCGCGATGACCTCGTCCGTGCTGCTGACCTTGCCGATGCGCGGGAAGATCTTGCCGAAGGTGTGGGCGTGGGAGTCCGGGTCGGTGTCGGCGCTGGCGTCTTCCGGGAAGACCAGGTCGTAGCTGTGCTCCCAGGCCGTGCGGGCGGTGGATTCGACGCCGACGCTGGTGGAGATGCCGGCCAGCACGATCCGGTGGATGCCGCGCCGGCGCAGCTGGAGGTCCAGTTCGGTGCCGGTGAAGGCGCCCCAGTGCCGCTTCGTGACGATCACGTCCCCGAGGGCGGCCAGTTCGGCGGGGATCTCCGAGAACGCGGCGGGCGGAGCCGCGGCGGGCCCCGGCCGGTCCACATTCGCCGTGGGCAGGTCGCCGCCGTCGGGGGACCAGGCCACCCGGACCAGCACCACGGGCAGCCGCCGGGCGCGGAACGCCTCGGCCAGCGCGATCCCCCGCTCCAGGATCTCGGCGGACGGCCGGGTGGTGGGCAGGGCGAGGATGCCGGTCTGGAGGTCGATGAGGACCAGGGCGGTGTCGTCGTCGAGGGTGAGGTCGGTGGGGGTCATTGCCGTCTCCTTCGGAGCTCTGGGGTGGGAACGTGGGTGCGCATGACGGCGCCGCGGTCATCCCGCCGGGTCGGCGGTGCGGCCAGGTGCACGTCCTCGCCGAGGCCCGTCGCCCACGGGCACGTCACCCGGCCGCGGCGGCCCAACCCCCGCAGGTGGGAGCGCAGTTCGCGGACAACCGGTTCCGGCGTGACTGGCATGCCGCCCACCCCGGCGGCGCCCGCGCCGAGGCCCTGGACGGCGGGCGCGCCGTCGC
>NZ_JBEYVX010000088.1:0-24984 GCF_040644195.1 Streptomyces sp. NPDC047014
AGTTCGTCAACGAGGGCGAGGGCGACATCCTCACCGTGGGACGGCGCCTGCTGGCCGGCACCGGCTTCCGCACCGACCCGCGCTCGCACGCGGAGTCGGCGCTCTGCCTGGCCCACGACGAGCTGCCGGAGTCCGCCGGGCAGGTCACCACGGCGGTGGCGATGGGTGATGCCCTGCTGGCCCGGCTGCGGAGGGCCGGGATCGTCTTCCGGGTGGCCGACGCGCGCTGAGGTGTACGGGGCGTGCTCGGGCGGCCGTTCAGGAGGCTTCGCGCAGCGCCCGGCGGCACAGGGAGTCGGCGTGCCGGGTGGTCTCCGGGATCCGGAAGCGGGGGCTCAGGGCCAGCGTGTGCGCGCAGGCGTTGTCGAGCGAGACCCGGTGGCCCACGGAGACGTACACCGGCTTGACCCCGTCCCGCGTGCGCAGGGCCCGGCCGGCCTCGGCGCCGTCGGGCGCGCGCAGCGGCGCGGAGTCGCCGCGCCGGGGGCCGGGTTCGTCGTGGGTGAAGGTGAACGGGTTCTTCGCGACGCCGACCGTCGGCAGCCCGGTGACCACGCCGAGGTGGCAGGCGAGGCCGAATCCCCGGGGGTGGGCGAGGCCGTAGCCGTCGCAGACGACGAGGCCGGGCGGGGTGCCCAGGGCGTCGAGGGCGGCCAGTACGGTCGGCAGCTCGCGGAAGGCCAGCAGTCCGGGCACGTAGGGGAAGCTGACGTGCCCGACGGCGGTGGCCTCCTCGACGACCTCCAGGGTGGCCGCGTCGAGCACCACGGCCGCGGCGGCGACCAGGTCGCGGGTGTCGTCGTAGGCCACGTCCACGCCCGTGACGAAGCCGGTGCCGGGCGGCGGGCCGGTCTCGGTGAGTACGAGCCGGGGGCGCAGCTCGTCCTGTATCGCGCGGGCCTCGGCCTCGTCGGCGGGGGTCTTCACACTGGTCATGGTGAGCGAGAGTAGCCTGGCGATCATGTTTGTCATGGAGCTCACCTACACCGCGCCCCTCGAAGCCGTCGAGGAGCAGATGGACGCGCACCTCGCCTGGCTGAACGGCTACTACGCCTCCGGGGTCTTCCTCGCGTCGGGCCGCAAGGTGCCGCGCGACGGCGGCGTGGTCCTGGCGGGCGGGGTGTCCCGGGCCGAGATCGAGCGGATCGCGGCCGAGGACCCCTTCACGGTGGCGGGTGTCTGTGCCTACCGCATCACCGAGTTCATCGCGACGAAGACCTCGACGGACCTCGCGGCCGTCCGGGAGAACCCGGCGGCCTGAGGCCCGTCCGCCGCGTCAGCGGCGCTCCAGGCGGGCCACCCGGCCCTGCTCCCCCGCCGCCCAGCAGCCGGCGTCGGCCGCGCAGTCGACCGTGTCGAAGGAGCCCGCGTCGAGCGGCCGCCAGGTGCGCCCCGCGTCGGTGGTCAGATCCGTCCCGGTGGGCCCGACGGCGAAGGCGGTCCCGCGGCTGTACGGGTACCAGGCCGCGCCGGACCGGTAGGCGGGCGGCGGGGTGGCCGCCGGGCGCCAGGTGCGGCCCGCGTCGGAGGACACGGCCGCGGCCTGCGGGGAGGGCTGGCCGGTGCGGTAGTCGCCGCCGACCGCGAGGCCCCTCGTACGGTCCTGGAAGGCGAGGGCGAAGACCCCGCGTGCCGGATCGCCCGCCGGGACGGTGGATTCCGCGATCCGCCAGGTCAGGCCGCGGTCAGCGGAGTGCAGGATCCGGGCGGTCGCCGCGCCGCCCGTGGCCAGCCAGACGTCGCGCGGGCCCGCGCTGACCAGGCACTGCCCGCTCGCGGCGAAGCCGGCCTCGCCGGGCAGCGCCTCGGGCATGCCGGTGGCGGGCAGGACCCGCCAGGAGCGGCCGCCGTCGGAGGTGGACAGGATGCGGAACTTCCCGTCCACCGGGTCGCTCATCGCGAGGCCGTGGCGGGCGTCGAAGAAGGTGAGGCAGTCGTAGAAGGCGCGCGGGTCGGGGTTGCGGAAGGTCTCGGTCCAGGTGGCGCCGCCGTCCTCGGTGCGCAGCACCCGGGACGCCTCGCCCTCGCCGATGGACAGGGCGACCGCGCGCCGCTCGTCGAACGCCTCGATGTCGCGCAGTTCCAGCCCCTCCGCGACCGCGGCGGGCGGGGAGACGTCCTTCCAGGTGCGGCCGCCGTCACGGGTGCGCAGCACGGTGCCCTTGCTGCCGGCGACCCAGGCGGCGGTGCGGCTGACGGCGGCGAGGCCGCGGAAGCGGGAGGTGCTGCCGGTCGGCTTGAGCGCCCAGCCGGCGGTGTGCGGGGCGGAGCCGCCGGCGACCGGGGCGGCGGGGTCGGGGGCGGGGGCGGCCGCCGCGGGCGTGTCGGCGCGGGCGGTGCCGGCCGTCACCCCGAGCAGCAGGATTGCCGCGCACATGCCAATCCGCAGATCCAGAAGTCTCATGGCGCGGGAAGCTAACGCACCCCTGGTGCCCCGTCCAGGGCGCCTCCCCGGGCGGGCGGCCCGCGGGTGCTCCGCGGCTGGTCGACGGGCGGTCCGGGCGGCCCCTTGGGCCTGTGGAGTGAGCGTTTACCAGCCCTTGTTCACGCCACCGGAGGCCCCCGCTAGCCGCCCTCCGCCCTCGGACACCACCGTCCAACCGGTCACTCTGTGCGATCCGACGGAAAAGTTCCGGCCAGTCGGTGACACAGCTCACGCAACCGCCCATGCACGGATGTGCCGATTCCCGCGTCTATCGGGTTGCCGGGCCCCAGCCCGCAGCCCGGCAGCAGATCCGCCGCAAGGGAGTGAGCCTTGATCACTGTCATCGAGCAGGCCGCACAGGCCCGCCTGGTCGCCACCGCGCCGAAGGTCGAGACCGTTCCCGTGACCCTGTGCTACGACCGCGCCGACCCCTTCGCCGTGCGCATGGCCTTCCCCGCCCCGGCCACGCTGGAGGGGGTCGAGGTCTCGTGGACCTTCTCGCGGGAGCTGCTGGAATCCGGCCTGGACCGCCCGTCCGGCTTCGGCGACGTACGCGTGCGACCGTACGACCCCGACCGGACCACGATCGAGTTCCACGCGGCGGAGGGCGTCGCGATCGTGCTGATGCTGACGGCCGAGCTGCACCGCTTCCTGGAGCGGGCGGCGGCCGTGGTGCCGCCCGGTCTGGAGCACCTCTACCTGGACATGGACCACAGCCTCGCACAGCTGATGCGCGACACCTGCTGAGCCCACGCCCCGCCCCCTACTCCCTTTGATCTTCGGTTAATTCGTTTGCGGGTGGCCACGGCCGCCCGTAGCTTCGTCGACGCCCCATCCCCGTCGAACGGAGCAGGACGTTGCTCTTCTGAGGTCCGAGACACCGGCCACCGCGACCGTCACCACCATCGCGCCTCCCTGAGGGCGTCGGCTGTCTCCCCGCGTTGCACGCACCACTCACGCAACCTGGAGGCCCCATGAGCCACACCCCTGCTTTCATCACCTGCTCCGCGCTGTCCTTCGACTGGCCCGACGGCACCCCCGTCTTCGACGGGTTCCACCTCGCCGTGGGTCCCGGCCGCACCGGCCTGATCGGTCTCAACGGCAGCGGGAAATCCACCCTCCTCAAGCTGATCGCGGGTGAACTGACCCCGTCCGGCGGCCAGTCGTCCGTGGCCGGCACGGTCGGCCACCTCCCGCAGAACGTCACCCTCGACACCGCGCTGCGCGTGGACGAGGCCCTCGGTATCCGCGCCACCCGCGCCGCCCTGCACGCCATCGAGGCGGGCGAGGCCACCGAGGCCAACTTCGCCGCCGTGGGCGACGACTGGGACGTCGAGGAGCGGGCCCTGGCCACGCTCGAACAGCTCGGGCTCGCCCGGATCGGCCTGGACCGCACCGTCGGCGAGCTCTCGGGCGGCGAGTCGGTCCTGCTGCGGCTGGCGTCCCTGCTGCTCGCGCGGCCGGACGTCCTGCTGCTGGACGAGCCCACCAACAACCTCGACCTGCGCGCCCGGGGCCGCCTCTACGCGGCCGTCGAGTCCTGGTCCGGGGTGATGCTCCTGGTCAGCCACGACCGCGAGCTACTGGAGCGGGTCGACCAGATCGCGGATCTGCGCGATGGCGAAGTCCGCTGGTACGGAGGGAACTTCACCGACTACGAGCACCTGATCGCCGCCGAGCAGGACGCGGCCGAGCGCATGGTCCGGGTCGCGGAGGCCGACGTACAGCGGCAGAAGCGCGAACTGGCCGACGCCCATATGAAACTGGCCCGCCGCAAGCGGTACGGCCAGAAGATGTACGACAGCAAGCGCGAGCCGAAGATCGTCATGGGGGCCCGCAAGCGGGCGGCCCAGGAGTCGGCGGGCAAGCACCGCATCATGCACACCGAGAAGCTGGCGCAGGCGAAGGAGCGGCTGGGCCAGGCGGTGGAGGCGGTGCGCGACGACGACGAGATCCGTATCGAGCTGCCCGCCACCCTGGTCCCGCCGGGGCGGCGCGTGCTCACGCTGAGCGATCTGCGACTGCCCCACGGGGCCGCCGTACGGGGCGAGTGGGAGCTGCGCGGGCCGGAGCGGATCGCCCTGGTGGGCCGCAACGGCTCGGGCAAGACCACCCTGCTGCGCACGATCGCCGGGCAGCTCGCACCGGAGTCGGGGACGGCGGAGACGCATGTGACCACGCGGTTCCTGCCGCAGCGGCTGGACGTGCTGGACGAGGAGCGCTCGGTCGTGGAGAACGTGGCGCGGTTCGCGCCGCAGGCCACGAACAACATGATCCGGGCGCGGCTGGCCCACTTCCTGTTCCGGGGCGGCCGGGCGGACCGGCCGGCGGGGACCCTGTCGGGCGGCGAGCGGTTCCGGGCGGCGCTGGCGGCGCTGCTGCTGGCGGAGCCGGCGCCGCAGCTCCTGATGCTGGACGAGCCGACGAACAACCTCGACCTCGCGAGCGTGCGGCAGCTCACGGACGCGCTGGAGTCCTACGCGGGGGCGCTGGTGGTGGCCAGCCACGACGTGCCGTTCCTGGAGTCGATCGGCGTGACGCGGTGGCTGCTGCTGGACGGGGAGCTGCGGCCGACCACGGCGGAGGAGGTGCGGGAGGTGCTGTGGCACGACTGATCGCGCTGAGGGGGACGACATGACCGATGTGACCGGTGCGACTGATTTAGCCGCTTCGCTTCCCCCACATGCGGCCCTCAAACTGCAGAGATAACTGGAGGTAACCGGACATAGCGACCTGCGGGGCTTGGCTGGCCTTGATGTCGCGCTTAACCTACGTTTCCGTAGGCTACGGAACCGTAGGTAGTTCGCTTTGCATCCAGGAGTACCCGTGACGATCACCTCTCCCCACCTCGGCAGCTCGGCGGAGTGGACCGACGCCAAGCTGCTGTACGCGCTGGAAGAGGTGGTCGAGACGGAACTCAACCGCCACCTGAAGGTGACCAAGGACTGGATGCCCCACGAGTACGTGCCGTGGAGCGATGGGCGCAACTTCCCGGCCTTCTTCGAGGACGGCGAGGCGTGGGACCCGGAGCAGTCCAAGGTCACCGACATCGGCAAGATCGCGCTGGTGGTGAACCTGCTGACCGAGGACAACCTCCCCAGCTACCACCACGAGATCGCGAGCCTCTTCGGCCGGAACGGCGCCTGGGGCACCTGGGTGCACCGCTGGACGGCCGAGGAGGGCCGCCACGGCATCGTGATGCGCGACTACCTGCTGGCCTCGCGCGCCGTGGACCCGGACAAGCTCGAAGCCTTCCGCATGCAGCACATGTCGGAGGGCTTCGAGTCCGACAACCGCCACTCGATGCTGCACTCCGTGGCGTACGTGGCCTTCCAGGAGCTCGCCACCCGCATCTCGCACCGCAACACCGGCCACCAGTCCGGTGACCCGGTCTGCGACCGCATGCTGGCGCGCATCGCGCAGGACGAGAACCTGCACATGATCTTCTACCGCAACCTGCTGGGCGCGGCCTTCCAGCTCGCCCCGGACCTCACGATGGAGGCCGTGCGGGACGTGGTGGTCAACTTCCGGATGCCCGGACACGGCATGCCCGGCTTCGAGCGCATGGCCGCGCAGATGGCCATCGGCGGGGTCTACAACCTGCGCATCCACCACGACGACGTACTGGCCCCGGTGCTCCGCTTCCTCAAGGTCATGGACATCACGGGCCTCGGCCCGGAGGGCCAGAAGGCCCAGGACGAGCTCGGCCTGTTCATGAACGGCCTGGACACCGAGGCGAAGAAGTTCGACGAGCGCCTCGCCGCCCGCGCCGCCCGCCTGGCCGCCCGCAAGGGCTGACCCCCGGAGGGCGGCGGCCCGTCCCTCCCCCGGCGGCGCGATCAGCGCCGCCGCAGGGCCAGCCGCTCCGACTCGGAGAGCCCGCCCCAGACCCCGAACCGCTCATCGTTCGCCAGGGCGTACTCCAGGCACGCCACCCGCCCCTCGCACGCCCCGCACAACCGCTTCGCCTCCCGCAGCGAGGACCCCGGCTCGGGAAAGAAGAACCCGGGCCCCGTCTGGGCACACAGGGCAAGCTCGTACCAGGCGGTGTCAGTGGTTGCGGCAGTGGTGTTCATCGACATACGAAAACCCTGGCGCCCTGCGATGGACGTCCGATTGACAACTGATCAACACCACCTCCGTTGTCGTACGACCCCTGCACAATCGGGGCATGTCCGAGAACCTGATCAGCCTGGAAACCGTCCGTGCGCCGTCGGGGGCGCTGGTACTCGGTATGGCCGGATGGATCGACCAGTGGCGGACCCCGGGCCCGCCCCTCTCCGAGCGGGCCAAGGCGGCCGCGGCGGCGGGAGGCGGTCATCTGCGCGAGTGGTTGTGCGAGGCGGTGGCTGTTCCGGCAGCCGGTGACCGGCCCCTCGTGCTGCGAGCCGGCACTTCCCCCTCTCCTTCTGACGGGCGGCCCTCAATCACCACGCTGGAAATCGACCTCGGCCTGCCCTGGCCGGAGACCGCGGACCCGTCGGCGCCGCACCGGCTGGGGGACCTGCCCGTCGACCGGTGCGGAATGGTGGTCGGCGACGCCGCAGCGCTGGACGCGTGGACGGGAACGGACGGCGAGCCGGCCGACGGACTCGCCGACGTCTCCTACTGGGGCCTGTACGCGGACGAGGCACACGCCCGGTTCGGTGGGCTGCGGATCGGACGGAGCGGCGTCAGCGGACCACTTGGCTGGCTGGACCTCCCGCTGGCCGAGGCCACCGCACGCGCGGCGGGACTCACCGCCTGGTGCGACGGCCTCCCTGGCAACGGCCTCATGGTCGCGGTCGACCCGCACACGGACGCGTACCTCTTCCGGCGGGCCGGATGGCAGCACCCGCTCCGCGTCGGCGCGATCGAGGTCGGCGGTTGCCCGGTTCTCGGCATCGCCTGGGACCAGGGCGATCATTCGATGAGGCATCGCGGCGAGCGGCACAGCGGCCGCGTCTACCCGGTCACGCTCGAAGCCGCCGAGGCGGGAACGAAGCTGCTGCGCTGGACCATTCCGCCTCACGCCCCCGCATGATCACGCGTCGGGTTTGGCGCGGCTTGGTTGGACTCGTTTGGGTTCGCCCGGCATTTTGGGGTAGTCCGGGGGGTACGGCATGTCGCCGAGGCCGTGGTCCTGGGCCTGGCGGGCGGCCAGGTCCAGGACGGTGTCCAGGGTGAAGGCGTGGTCGTCCATGTCCGCGTGGAGGTCGCCCAGTTCCGCGAAGCGGGCCGGCATCGTCAGGATGTCGAAGTCGCGCGGCTCCACCTCGTCCACCTCGTCCCAGCGCAGCGGTGCCGAGACCGGGGCGTGCGGGCGGGGGCGGACCGAGTAGGCGGAGGCGATCGTGCGGTCGCGGGCCGTCTGGTTGTAGTCGACGAAGATCCGCTCGCCGCGCTCTTCCTTCCACCAGGCGGTCGTGACCTTGCCCGGCATACGGCGTTCCAGTTCGCGGCCGAGGGCGATGGCGCAGCGGCGGACCTCCGTGAAGGTCCAGCGCGGTGCGATGGGGACGAACACGTGCAGGCCCCGGCCGCCTGAGGTCTTGGGCCAGCCGCGCAGGCCCAGTTCGTCCAGGAGGGTGCGCAGTTCGTGGGCGGCCGCCACCGCGTGGTGGTAGTCGGTGCCCGGCTGGGGGTCCAGGTCGATGCGGAGTTCGTCGGGCCGGTCGGTGTCCTCGCGGCGCACCGGCCAGGGGTGGAAGGTGAGGCAGCCGAGGTTGGCGGCCCAGAGGACGGCGGCCGGCTCGGTCGGGCAGATCTCGTCGGCGGTCCGGCCGCTGGGGAAGGCGATGTGGGCGGTCGGGATCCAGTCGGGCAGGTTCTTCGGGGCCCGCTTCTGGAAGAAGGACTCGCCCTCCACCCCGTCGGGGAAGCGCTCCAGGGTCGTGGGCCGGTCGCGCAGGGCGCGGGTGATGCCGTCCGCGACGGCCAGGTAGTACTCGGCGACATGCCGCTTGGTGAGCCCACGCTCCGGGAAGTACACCTTGTCCGGATTGGACAGCCGGACCGTCCGCCCGGCGGCTTCCAGCTCGATCGCATTGCCCGCAGCACCCATGTGCGCCACGGTAGGCGGGGCCGGCCGCGGGCGCATACCGGGCGGGGCCGGACGTACCACCGCAGAATCGGTGGCATGGATCTGCCAGTGATGCCGCCCGTGAAGCCGATGCTCGCCAAGTCCGTGGCGAAGATCCCGCCGGGAATGCAGTACGAGGCCAAATGGGACGGCTTCCGGGCCATCGTCCACCGCGACGGCGACGAGATCGAGATCGGCAGCCGGACCGGTAAGTCACTGACCAGGTATTTCCCCGAGCTGGCGGCGGCTCTGAAAGCCAATCTGCCCAGCCGCTGTGTCGTGGACGGGGAGATCGTGATCGCCCATGAGGGCCGTCTGGACTTCGACCGGCTGACCGAGCGGATCCATCCCGCGCAGTCCCGCGTCACCCTGCTGGCCGAGACCACCCCCGCCAGCTTCGTCGCCTTCGATCTGCTCGCGCTCGACGACGAGGCGCTGCTCGACACCCCGCTCACCGACCGCCGTACCGCCCTGGTCAGGTCCCTCTCCACCGCTCGGCCCCCCGTTCACCTCGCGCCCGCGACCACCGATCCCGCGCTCGCGCAGGAGTGGTTCGAGCGGTTCGAGGGCGCCGGGCTCGACGGGGTGATCGCCAAACCGCTCGATCTGCCCTATCGGCCCGATGCCCGTCTCATGTACAAGATCAAGCACGAACGTACCGCCGACGTCGTCGTCGCGGGTTTCCGTTTCCACAAGACCGGTGCGATTGTCGGATCGCTGCTCCTGGGCCTGTTCGACGACCGCGGCACCCTCCAGCACGTGGGCGTCTGCGCCGCCTTCCCCATGAAGCGCCGGGCCGAACTGGTGGAGGAACTGGCGCCCCTCCGGCTGGCCGATCCGAGCGGGCACCCGTGGGCCGCCTGGGCCGAGGAATCCGCCCACGAGAGCGCCCGGCTGCCCGGCGCGCAGAGCCGCTGGACCGGCAAGAAGGACCTCTCCTGGGTCCCGCTGCGCCCCGAGCGCGTCATCGAGGTCAAGTACGACCACATGGAGGGCGACCGCTTCCGCCACACCGCCCAGTTCCGCCGCTGGCGCGCCGACCGCGCACCGGAGAGCTGCACCTACGCGCAGCTGGAGGAGGTCGTCGGCTACGACCTCGCCGAGGTCCTGCGCCCGGACGCCGACACCGCCTGACCGCCTCGCAACCGCCCCGGCGAAGCGGAGAAACCCCTCTCACCCCGCCGTCAGCTTCTCCCACTCCTCCCGCCCCGGCCCCGCCTCCCCCGGCGCGTAGTCCGGCCGCGCCGCCAGCCAGCGCGCCACCCGGGCCCGCACCGCCGGGTCCGCGTACGCCCGCTCCGGCGGCTCCGCCAGGTGCCGGACCCGTGCCCGGGCCCGCATCACCTCCGGGTCCTCCAGCGCGCAGTCGAACAGCGCCGCCATCTCCCGCGCCGTCCCGGACCGCCCGGCCCGGGTCGCGAACCGCTCCCCGATCGCCGCGTCGGCCACCACCTGGAAGTCGAACCACGGCTTGAGGACCCGCTCCGCCCACGTGTGGTGGTCCAGGGCGTACCGCGCCGAGCCCGGCTCCCGGTGCGCCGTACGGGCCACCCTGCGCGCCGCCCACAGGGCCAGCGAGGTGCCCTGCGCCAGCGTCGGATTGGTGTGCGTGATCGAGTCCCCGACGGGCACCAGCCCGGTCACCACCGGCCCCCGCTCGTCGACGAGCGCGCTCCACCGGTTGTCCAGGCTCGCCGTGGCCAGCACCCCCGACAGCGGCTCGGCGCCCAGCGCCAGCCATGCCTCCCCCGGCGCGAAAGTACGTGCCGCGCGCTCGAAGACCGCCGGGTCGAGCAGCGCCGAACGGGTGGGGTCCGCCGTGTGCACGAACAGCGTCACCGCGAACACACCGCTGTCCGCCGGGAAGACCGCGCACCCGGCGAAGCTCCCGCCGGTCACCGCCCAGGGCCGGCGCGGCCCCTCGGCCATGCCCTCCGGCAGCCGGTACCAGCGGCAGAAGTAGGCCAGCCCCGTCCGGTGCCGCTCCACCACGGGCGGCCGGCAGCCCAGCGCGCCGAGCCTGCGCTCGATGCCGCCGCGCCGTCCGCCGGCGTCGACGACGAGGTCACCCGCGTAACTCCCCGCCTCCGTGGTCACTCCCGTCACCCGGACCCCGCCCGTCGCCCCGACGTCCGAGCTCGCGCCCGCCCCCGCCCCGGAATCCGCCGTCAGCCCCGTCACCGGCTCCCCGTACCGGACGACCACCCCCGGCTCGGCGCGCAGCGCCGTGGTCAGCGCGCTCTCCAGGACGATCCGGCGCGCCTGGATCATGACCAGGTCCTCGTCCCCCGGCAGCGCGGGAGGGCGTACGTCGAACCAGTCCAGCTCATGCCGCTCGCGCGCGCCGAGCCGCAGCATCTCCGCGTACACATCGGGCAGTTCCTCCCGCAGCACGGTCCGGGCCACCCCGAGCAGCGCGT
Organism: Streptomyces sp. NPDC047014; assembly: GCF_040644195.1. Taxonomy (NCBI): domain Bacteria; kingdom Bacillati; phylum Actinomycetota; class Actinomycetes; order Kitasatosporales; family Streptomycetaceae; genus Streptomyces; species Streptomyces sp. NPDC047014. The sequence continues at coordinate 10,907 of NZ_JBEYVX010000088.1, forward strand.
GCGGCTGGGCCGCCTGGGGTACGGTCGGCCGCCGCCAGCCGAAGAAGTCCCGGTCGAGGGCGGTGCCCGGGGCGCGCGTATCGCGCTCGAACAGCTCCGCCGTATGTCCGTGCCGGGCCGCGAGCAGCGCGGTGGCGAGCCCGCCGACACCTCCGCCGATGACCAGCACATGAGCCATGGAGCGCCCCCCGTCCCGCCGAGCCGTCGGACCGTACGACGATCACACTGCCCAGAACCCGCACGGACGACGCCCGCCCACCACCCGCACATCCGTACGTACGAACACAGCCACCCCTCAGCCCTCCGCGCGCCGAGCCCCCGCCCGGTACGCCTCCAGCGCCCGCCGCCCCTCCTCCTCGATCAGGTCGGCGTGCAGCGCCGCGGCGGCCCGCACGCCCTGCGCCGCCGCGCCCGCGACCTTCTCCATCGGCGCCGTCACATTGCCCGCCAGCCACACCCCGGGAAGGGCGCTGGCCCCGGTATCCGGATCGGAGGCCACGCAGGTCCCGATGACCCGGCCGTCCCGCTCCACCTCCACCGCGCTCAGGCCCAGCGAGGTCAGCACGCCCGAGCGCGCCGTGAAGCGCGGGGCCACCACCAGCGCCGCGCACGCGACGACGGCTCCGCCGGCCACCGTCACCCCGGTCAGCCGGTCGTCCTCGACCGCGAGCCCGGTCACCTCGCCCTCCACCACCTCGATCCCGAGGGCGGACAGCAGCTCCCGGTCCTCCTCGCCGAGCTTCCAGGTGTGAGCGAGCAGGACCGTGCGTCGGCTCCACTGCCGCCAGAGCCGCGCCTGGTGGACGGCGAGGGGGCCGTCCGCCAGCACGGCCACCGGCTCCTCCCCCACCTCCCAGCCGTGGCAGTACGGGCAGTGCAGCACGTCCCGCCCCCAGCGCGCCCGCAGCCCCGGCACCTCCGGCAGCTCGTCCACCAGGCCGGTCGCGACGAGCAGCCGCCCCGCCCGCACGGTCGAGCCGTCCCCGCAGCGGACCCGGAAGCCCCCGTCGGCCAGCCGGTCGGCGGCGATCGCCGTGCCCGGCCGGATCACCCCGCCGTAGCCGGCCACCTCCGCGCGCCCTTTGGCCAGGAGCTCCGCCGGGCTCTCGCCGTCATGGCCGAGGTAGCCGTGCATCCGGGCGGCGGGGGCGTTGCGCGGACTGCCCGAGTCGAGGACCAGCACCGAGCGGCGGGCCCGGACGAGGGTCAGCGCCCCGGCGAGCCCGGCGGCGCCGCCGCCGACGACCACCGCCTCGTACGTCTCTTCGCTTGTGTTGTCCATGTCTGCGAGGTTCTGCCCGTGCGGGCCATTTGACAAATGTTCTTGCCGAAGCGGCAAATGGTGTCATGGCCGCCGATCATCAGGACCCCGACCCGGACGAGGACCTCGCCGAGGTGCTCACGGCCGTCGGCCCCCGGCTGCGCGCCCTGCGCCGGCAGCGCGGTACGACGCTGGCCCAGCTCAGCGAGACCACCGGCATCTCCCTCTCGACGCTCTCCCGGCTGGAGTCCGGGCAGCGCAGGCCCACCCTGGAGCTGCTGCTCCCGCTGGCCAGGGCGCACCGCGTGGCGCTGGACGAGCTGGTCGGCGCCCCCGAGACGGGCGATCCCCGGGTCCGCCCGCGGCCCTTCGTCCGGCACGGCAGCACCTATGTGCCACTGACCCGGCACTTCGGCGGGGTGCACGCCTTCAAGCAGATCCTCCCGCCGGTGGAGGGCCCGCCGGTCGTGCCCGAACTGAAGGTCCACGAGGGCTACGAGTGGCTGTACGTGCTCTCCGGACGCGTGCGGCTGCTGCTCGGGGAGCACGACCTCGTGCTCGGCGCGGGCGAGGCCGCCGAGTTCGACACGCGCACCCCGCACGCCTTCTTCAACGCCGGTCCGCAGGCAGCCGAGTTCCTCAGCCTCTTCGGCCCCCAGGGCGAGCGGATCCATGTCCGCGCCCGGCCCTCCACACCCTCGGAAGGACGTCCATGACCACCCCCGAAACCCGCCCCGAGCGGGCCGTCCCGCAGCCGCACGCCGTCGTCGGCGTCGGCCTGGTCGTCCTCGGCCCGGACGGCCGCGTACTGCTCGGCCAGGCCCACGACGGCCGCTGGGAGCTGCCCGGCGGGAAGGTCGACCCCGGTGAGGACTTCGAGCGGGCCGCCGCCCGGGAGCTCGCCGAGGAGACGGACCTGCGGGTGGCCCCCGAGGAGGTCCGCGTCCTGTCCGTGCAGATCGACGCGCAGTCGGGGCTCACCCGCCTGACGGCGGCCGCCGTGACCACCTCGGCTCGGGGCGTCCCCGCCGTCACCGAGCCACACAAGATCGCCCGGTGGGACTGGTTCGCGCCCGCCGAGATCCCCTCGGCGCTGTTCGCCCCCTCTGCGGCCGTGCTCCGCGCCTGGCGCCCGGACCTCACGGCGCTGCCGCACATCCCCTCGTACGACTACCCGACGACAGGCCCGGCTCCGACCACCTGAGCGCGACCGCACCCGGGACGCGGCCACCGCGGCCGGGGCAGGCGCCATCCCCCGGCCGCCCGCGGTCTCAGCTGACCGCCGCGGCCGTGGCCGCCGTCGCCGCGATCATCGCGACCTGCACTTCCCGGATCGCCACCCGCACCGCCTCAGCAGCCCACTTGCCGGCGGCTATCTCGCCCATCCGCGGACGCACCTCGCTCGCGCGATGCCCCGGGAACGCCAGCCGGTGCAGCTTCGCGGAGTGCAGCAGGGCGATGAGGGTCGCCGTCCGCTCGTCCGGCTCGGTGTCCCCGAGGACGGCGGCGTCGAGCCGGGCCCGCAGGGCCACCTCGACCGTCGCGTCGGCCTCCGGGTAGCGCCGGACGGGGAACATGCCGAGCACCTTGTGCCGTTCCTCCACCACCAGCCCCCGCGCGGCCAGGCTCTCCAGCGTGGCGGAGACGGCCCGCATGTGGTCCTTGGTCAGCCAGTCCGAGACCCGCCGGCGCCGGCCCCGCAGCCAGGTCTCCATCAGGGGCAGCCGGCCGTCGAGCAGCGGCACCCCGGTGGGCTCGGTGCCGGTGAGCTCCAGGTGCTTGCCGGATACCGCTATGCGCTCCGCCAGGACGAGCTCGACCAGGATCCCGGCCGCGACCGCCCAGCCCGCCGCCTGCCGCTGCCGCGCCGCGCCGGACTCCTCGTCCAGCGAGAGCAGCATGATCTCCTCGGCCAGTGTGATGTCCATGCCCGTCCCCGCCCCTCGGTCCTTCCCCTGTCCTGCCAGGAAGGACGTGCGGAATCGGACGGAAGTTCCTTGGAGGAGTCACCCGTTCGGCTACTGCCGGGCCGGCTCCACCGGGGCGAAGTTCCCCTCCCGCAGGTCCTCCGCGAGCAGCCGCTTGGCGATCGCGTCGGCCGCCACGCGCAGTTCGGCGCTGCGCGGCCGCCCCCGGTCCTTCTCCAGCCGGTCCCCCAGCCACCGCGCCCACGCGGCGGAGATGACCCCCGCCTCCCGCGCCCCCGCGCCGGTGAGCGCCAGGAAGTGCCCGTCCCGCGTCAGATAGCCCTCGTCCACCATCCGGTCGAAGACCGGCAGCAGCACCTCCGGCGGCAGGCTGCGCCGGTGGGCGACCAGCCCCAGGCTGGCGTAGCCCACGGTCCGGGTCAGCAGGTCCACCTGCATCACCGCCCACGCCCCCGCCATGTCCAGCCGGGTGTCGGAGCCGGAGACGATCGCGCGGGCCTGCTCCGGCCCCATGGTCCGTACGAGCTTGCCCACCGCCAGCTCCAGCAGCTTGGCGGAGTCCCCGGAGGCGGTCGCGGGCGAGCCGAAGCCGTCGCCCATGTCCGTGGACGCGGCGCGGGCGCTGTCGCGCAGCTTGACCTGCTTGAGGAAGAGCCCGACGACGAACCCGACCACCGCGACCGGCACGGTCCACAGGAACACGGTGTGCAGGGCGTCCGCGTAGGCGTCGATGATGGGCCCCGCCGCCACCGGGTCCAGCCCGTGCACCCCCTCGGGGCTCGATGCCGCCTTGGCCAGCTCCCGCGGGTCCTCGCCGGTGAGCCGCGCGGACTCCGCGACCCCGGCTCTCAGCGCGGGCCCGAGGCTGTTGGCGTAGATCGTCCCGAACACGGCGGTGCCGAAGGCGCTGCCGAGCGTACGGAAGAAGGTGACGCCGGAGGTGGCCGTGCCGAGGTCGGCGTAGTCGACGGTGTTCTGCACGGCGATGGTCAGCACCTGCATGGACAGGCCGATGCCGGCGCCGAGCACGAACATGTACAGCGATTCCAGCAGCGAGCTGGTCCCGGGGTGCATCCGCGACAGCAGGTACAGGCCGACTCCGGTGACGAGGTTGCCCACGATCGGGAAGATCCGGTACTGCCCGGTCCGGCTGGTGACGGTGCCGCTGAACACGGAGGCGATCAGCAGCCCGAAGACCATGGGGAGGGTGCGCACGCCGGAGATCGTGGCCGAGTCGCCGTCCACGTACTGCAGGTAGGTCGGCAGGAAGGTCATCGCCCCGAGCATCGCGAAGCCGACGATGAAGCTCAGGACGGAGCACACCGCGAAGACCGGGTTCCGGAAGAGCCGCATCGGCAGCATCGGCTGGGCGGCCCGGGTCTCCGTCAGGCAGAACAGCGCCAGGGCGATCACGCCGCCGACGAACAGGCCGATGATCACCGGCGAGTTCCAGGCGTACTCGTTGCCGCCCCAGCTGGTGCCCAGGATCAGCGCGCTGGACCCGATCGCGACGAGCGCGATGCCCAGGTAGTCGATGACCGGGCGCCCCTCGGCCCGCACCGACGGGATGGTCTTCGCGGCGGCGATGACGACGAGGATGGCGATCGGGACATTGACGTAGAAGCACCAGCGCCAGGTCAGGGCGTCGGTGAAGAACCCGCCGAGCAGCGGTCCGATCACGGTGGCGACACCGAAGACCGCGCCGATCATGCCCTGGTACTTGCCGCGCTCGCGCAGCGGCACCACGTCCGCGATCAGGGCCATGGCGGTGACCATCAGACCGCCCGCGCCGATGCCCTGGACTCCGCGCCACAGGATCAGGAAGGTCATGTTGCTCGACAGCCCGCACAGGAACGAGCCGCTGATGAAGACCACGGCGGAGATCTGGAAGATCAGTTTCCGCCCGAAGAGGTCACCGAACTTGCCGACCAGGACCGTCGACACGGTCTCCGCGAGCAGGTAGGAGGTGACCACCCACGACATGTGGTCCCCGCCGCCGAGGTCCGCCACGATCGTGGGCAGCGCAGTGCCCACGATCGTCTGGTCCAGGGCCGCGAGCAGCACCCCCAGCATGATCGTGCCGAAGATGACATTGCGGCGCCGCCGGTCCACCAGGGGCGGCGCGGCCGGGGCGGTGGCGGGGGCGGTGGTCACATCTCGCACTCTCACAGCCCGCCCGGCGCCCCGCATGCGGCACTGGGCCGTACGGGGGCTCGGGCGGGGGCCCGTGCGAGGTGGATCGGCTCCGGGCGGTCAGCGCAGGTGAGCCAGCTCCGGATGGGCCCGCGCGTACCCGTCCACCAGCCGCCGCGCCACCCCCACCGAGTCCACCAGCGGGTGCAGCGCGAACGCCTTCACCGCGTCCGCCCGCGCCCCGCTCGCGGCGGCGGCCAGGACCTCGCGCTCCACCGCCTTGACCGCCGTGACCAGCCCCACCGCGTGCAGCGGCAGCGGCGCGACGCCCGTCGGGTGGGCGCCGTTGGCGTCGACGAGGCAGGGCACCTCGATCACCGCCTCGGCGTCCAGCACGGACAGGGTGGAGCCGTTGCGGACGTTCAGGATCAGGGTGGCCCGCTCGTCCCGGGCGATGGCCCGCATCAGCGCGAGCGCCACCTTCTCGTAGCCCCCGGACTCCAGGTCGCTCTCCTCGCGCTCCCCGACCCCGGCCACCTCGCGGTTCTCGGCCATGTACGTGGCCTCGCGCTCGGCCCGGGTGCGGTCCCAGGCGGCCAGCGCCGCCCCGGCCGGCAGCCCCTCGCGGCCCGCCTCGGCGTAGAAGCCGCGCTGCTGGTCGCGCAGGAAGGCGCCGCGGGTGCGCTCGGCCTCCTGGTAGGCCCGTACGGTGTCACGGTTGAAGTAGTAGTAGTGCAGGTACTCGTTGGGGATCGCGCCGAGCGAGCGCAGCCACTCGGCCCCGAAGAGCCGCCCCTCCTCGAAGGACTCCAGCGCCTTGGGGTCGGCCAGCAGCTTGGGCAGCTCGTCGCGGCCCGCGATGCGCAGCCCGCGCACCCAGCCCAGGTGGTTGAGGCCGACGTAGTCGATCCACGCCTCCCCGGGCCGGGCCCCCAGCAGCCGGGCGATGCGGCGGCCGAGCCCGACGGGCGAGTCGCAGATGCCGATCACCCGGTCGCCCAGCTCCTCGGCCATCGCCTCGGTGACCAGTCCGGCCGGGTTGGTGAAGTTGATGACCCACGCCTCGGGGGCCACCCGGGCGATCCTGCGGGCGATCGCACGGGCCACCGGGACGGTCCGCAGGCCGTACGCGACCCCGCCCGCGCCCACCGTCTCCTGGCCCAGCACCCCTTCTGCCAGGGCCACCCGCTCGTCCGCGGCGCGCCCCTCCAGCCCGCCGACGCGGACGGCGGAGAAGACGAAGTCGGCGCCGCGCAGGGCCTCGTCCAGATCGGTGGTGGCGGTGACGGACGGGGCGTCCGGTACGCCGGCGGCCGCGGCCTGGTCGGCGAGGACCCGGGCCATGGCGGAGAGCCGCGCCGGATCCTCGTCGTACAGCGTCACCCGGGACACCCTGCCCTCGGCACGGTCCCCGAGCAGCGCTCCGTACACGAGCGGTACCCGGAAGCCGCCCCCTCCGAGGATCGTCAGCCGCACGCCCTTACCGCCCTTCGCCCGTGTCCGTCCGTACGGATGCGGGCGGCGGCGCCGGTGGCGGTGCCACGGTCCGTGCCACGATCGGCGACACCACCGGTGGCACGGGACGCCCGGCGCGCTCCCGCCCGCGGCACCAGTCTGCCCCGGCCGGTCACTCCCCCAGCGACGGCACGGCGCGCAGCCGCGCCCCGCCCTGCTGGTACGTTCCGGCACCGCCGCCCGGTACGGGTCCCGTCGGCGCGCCCTGCGGGGCGGAGAGCACCAGCGTGATGCGGGTCAGGCCCATGCCGTCCAGCATCCGGCTGGATTCCGCCACCATCCGGCAGCGCACCAGGCCCCACCGCGGATCGGGGTGGCGTACGGTGCGCACCGCGCCGTCCTGCTCCGCCGCCTCGGCCCCGTGCTTGCTCAGCCAGTGCGGTACGCCGTACCGGTAGGCCGCCTCCATGAACGGGTCGCGGGCGACCTCCTGGCGGATGCTGCGCAGCCCCTCGTCCTCCGGGGACCCGGCCAGCGCGGCCGCGAAGCGGGCCAGCAGCGGGACGCACCAGGCCGGCTCGTGGTCCTCCAGCACGGCCGCCGCGTCCGGGTGGAACAGCACGAAGCGCAGGAAGTTGTCGTCCGGCAGGGCCGTGGGATGCGGCCGCACGGTCTGGAAGAGCTGGTCGAAGGCCGAATTGGTGAGCGCGACGTCCCAGCGGTGGTCCACCAGGAAGCTCGGGTACGGCACGGACTCCATCAGGGCGGCGTAATCGCACAGGTAGTCGCGCTGCGCCGGGTCCTCGGGGAGCCGGTTCTCCTCGGAGGCGCGCCAGGTGGGCGGCGGGTCGCGGTCGACCATGACGCGGAACAGCCAGAAGCACTGCCGCTCGCTCATCTCCAGGGCCTCGGCCAGGGCGAGCAGCTTGCGGTCGGTCCACTCCTTGACGAGGCCCCGTTCCCAGTTGCCGTACGCGCGCACGCTGATGCGCAGGCGGGCGGCCACGTCCTCCTGGCTCAGGCCCAGTTCCTCGCGTCGCTGGCGCAAAATCTCCTTGCGCCGCTCGGAGCGCACCGCTCCGCGTGCGGACTCCTCGCCCGCCAGGCGTTCTTCACCGGCTCGGACGAGCCCATCGGACGGGCCCACCGCTGCGAGATGTGGCACTGAGAGCTCCCCCTCCTCCGGTCTGGATCTTCATTTCCGTGTGGCGATCCTGCTACCGACTTCATTCGAGTGTCAACTATTGTGGCAATTCCAGCCTCTTGACAGCTCATTCCCGCCACAGCTGTGGCACGTTCTAGCCCTTACGCGCGAGAGCGGATAGATTCCAGAAGCCGACCATGTGCCGTACCGACTTCGCGCGATCTAGGAGAACCACTGGTGACAGACGGCTTCCCGGCTCCCGTCGCGGTGGCCGACGCACCCCTGGCAGCGACCATCACCCGCGTCGCCGAACTCGCGGGCAAAATGGGCCGCGACCTCAGCCAGGTCTTCGACCTGCGCCGCCTCTCCGAGGCTTCGGGCGTGCCCACGGACGTGGTGAAGACCCTGCTCGACGGCAGGCCCGCCGGTGAACCCGATCTCCAGGCCCGCTTCCTCCAGCGACTCGACCTGCTGCGGCGCACCCGTGTCAAACCGAACGGCCGACGGTACACCCAGCAGGAGATCGCGGACGGTGCCGGAATGTCCCGGCAGCAGGCAGGGGCGCTGATCAACGGCGACCGCCGCCCCACCATGGAACACTGCGACGCTATCCAGCGCTTTTTCGGGGTACACGCGGGATTCCTGACCGCGCACGACGCGGACGCCCTCACCGACGCCCTCCAGCGGACCGAGCAGCAGTTGCTCCAGGACTTCGCGGGGCGGGCCCGGGAGAGCGTCCCCGGCGTACCCGCCGCGGCGGCCTCGGCCGGTGATCCGCTGGCGAGACTCCTGCAGAACCACGGTGTGCGGGGCATCGCCTGGCGCGCCGCCCAACTGCCCAGCGACAAGCACCGGGACAAGGTGACGGAATGGCTGGACATGCTCCTCGAAAGCGTAAAACCGAATGAATCCTGACCCAGTCGAAAGTCTGGGTCTGATCCTTGAGTCCTGATCCGGATCCGCGCCGACGGGGAGAACGGTGAGCATAGGCAGAGAGCAGCGGCGGTTGTGCGGGGAGCTGGTGGCCGGGATCCGGCTGACCGCCCCCGTGGAGCCCATGGACCTCTACGCTGCCCTCTGCGAGGGCATGAGCAGACACCGCGGACGCCGGGTGGACTTCCGCATGGCCTCGTTCCCCCCGCACACGGCCAGCGGGCTCTGGCTCGACATGGCCGACCGGGATCTCGTCGTCATCGAGGAGCGCACCGCGCCCGACCACCAACTGGTGATCCTCGGTCACGAGTTGTGGCACATGAAGGCCGGCCACTGCAGCCACCACGTGGACGGGGCCGCCGTCGCCGCGCGCCTGCTGTCCGACGAGGCCGACATCGGGGAGACCGTGCGCCGCGTCGCCGCCCGTACCCGCGCGGACGTGGCGGAGGAGACCGAGGCCGAGACCTTCGGCTTACTCCTGGGCAGCCGCTGCCGGAACTGGCTCGCCGGGTCGGGACACCACCGGGCCCCGGTGCAGCGTGATCAGCTGGCGGGCCGGATCGAAGCCTCGCTGGGCTACCGGGGGCTGAGGAAAGACCGTTGACCGGTGAGGACTACTACATACCGGCGGCCGCGATGGCGGTCTCGCTGGCCTTCAAGGTGCCGGCGCTGCGGCACAACTGGCGCGATCCGCTGCTGCGTTCCGTCGTCGCCCTGCTGACCCTGGCGGGAGCCGTCTTCGCCTTCGCCGCGCCGCCCACCATCGCGGCGGTCAACCGCGCGACCGGGATCACCAACTTCTCGGCCCCGCTGGTGTACTGCCTGATCACCGCGTTCAGCGCCTCCTGCCTGGTGCTGATGGTCAACTGGCGCGGCGGCGAACCGGAGCAGACCCGCCGCGTCTCCCGCCGCTGGATCCTCGGCTACAGCCTGGTCGTCGTCGCGCTCGTCGTGCTGTTCCTCCTCGGGGACACCCCCGTGGAGCGCCTGCGCGACTTCGACACCTACTACGCGAACACCCCGTACATCGCCCACATGATCGCGCTCTACCTGCTGGCCCACCATGTGGCCGCGGTGGTCATGGTGGTCCTGTGCTGGCGGTGGTCGCTCCAGGTGCGCGGCTGGCTGCGGACCGGCCTGGTGATCATCGTCGCCGGCTACATCTTCAACCTGGCCTACGACGCCACGAAGATGACCGCCGTCGTCGCCCGCTGGGCGGGCCACGACCTCGACGGCCTCAGCACCTACGTCGCCCCGCCGCTGGCCTCCCTCGGCGCGCTGATCAGCGCGGTGGGCTTCGTGGTGCCGCTGGTCTGCCAGCGGCTCTCGGACCACTGGCAGACCTGGGCGACGTACCGCCGGCTCGGCGCCCTCTGGCAGGAGGTGCAGATCTCCGCGCCCGCCGGGACGCCCTCCGTACGGATGGCCTGGTGGTCGGCGGCCGAACTGCGCGTGATCCAACGCGAGTCCGACATCCACGACGGCTTCCTGCACCTCGGCCCCTACTTCGACAAGGGCCTGCGCGACGACGCCTACGACAGCGCCCTCGCCGGCGGATCCGACGAGGACACCGCACGCGCCGTCGCCGACGCCGCCATGGTCGCCGCCGCCGTACGCGCCCGCTCCGCGGACCCCGAGGGCCGGATCGTCGGGGAGGACGAGGAGGCCCCGGTGGACACCGCCGACGGGCCGCGCGACCTCCTGCGGATCTCCCACGCCCTGCGGCACTCCCCCGTGGTGCAGGAGGTCAGGCGGCGCGTGGCCGTCTGACCTCGCGCGGTCAGCGGGCGGCGGCCACCGCCACCGCCGCCTTGGGGAACAGGTCCTGGAACGGCCCGGCGGAGTCCAGCCCGGCGCGCCCGTAGGGGGCGTCGAAGCTCCACACCATGAACAGCAGGAACACGATCAGGGCGCTGAACAGCCCCGCGAGCAGCAGCTCCCGCCCCGAACGCCGGATCTGCAGGGTGAAGATCAGCCCGACGGTGACCACCGCGCCCACCAGCAGCCCGAACCACACCACACCGGGCAGGGTGGACCCGGAGCTCTGGGTCCGCGAGTGCCGGGCCTCGTCGGCGGCGGCGATGTGGTCCAGCAGCGGCTGGTACGCCTGCGCCTGGAGTTCATCGGTGGGGCTCTGGTGGGTGACGGAGCTGCGCAGCTTGCCCAGCAGCGCGCCGCCCTCCGAGGAGGCGCTCTCGCCGGAGGTCAGCCGCGGCCAGTCCACGGCGACGGTGTGGGAGACGTACGCGTCCACCTCGCCCCGGATCCGGTCGCGGACGGCGACCGGGTAGACATCGGCGCGCTGGGTGACCTCGTACAGCGCCTGGGCCTCGCGGCGGACGCTGTCCTCGGCGGCGCCGCGCGCCTCCCAGACGCCCGCGATGGCCAGGCCCAGCACGATCGCGTAGACCACGCCCACCATCATCGTCATGTACTCGATGACGTCGGGGGTTTCGCTGGTGTCCTCGTCGTCGGCGGCCCGGCGGTGCCGGATCGCCGTGAAGGCGAGGACGAGGGCGCAGACGAGCGCCATGGCGATGGCCAGGACCAGCCATTCGGACACGTGGGTTCTCCGGTGGGATAGAGGGGTCGGACGAGGCGGCAGGGATCAGCCGCGGCTCTTCGAACGGGGGCGCAGCGCGGCCGCGGCCAGCACCGCCGGGGTGGTGACGACGACCATGAGCGTCACGGTGGACATCCCGCCCGGGCCGCGCCGCTCCAGGGCCACCGAGCGGTACGGACGCCAGGCGAAGGCGGTCCCGGGCGCGGCCGCGGCTCCGCCGGCGGGCGGGGCGGGAGCTGCACCCGGCGCCGCCTCCGCGACCTCCCCGGCAGCCGGCGCGGGCGGCGAGGGCTCCGCCCGCCCGGCCCCGGCCTTCGCGGCAGGCAGCGCGGCGGCCGCGGCCCGCGGCGGCTCCGCCGGCCCGGGCTCCCCCGGCCGGACGGCCGGCTCCCCGGCGGAGGCCCGGGGGCGGTGCCCGGGGTGGCGGACCGTCGGCAGGTCGATCCCGGGCACGGCGACCCGTACCGAGGGCGGCCCGGAGGGCACGGTGACCAGCGGCTGCGAGCGGCCGCTGCCGGGCACGCACAGGTCGACGCGGGCCCCGCGGCCGTGGCCGTCGCCCGCGACGGCCACGTGCCCGTGCAGCGGGCAGAGGGCCGCCACCAGCCCCGCCCCGGCGAAGTACTGCCAAGCGGTCACCGCGCGCCCTCCCAGTTCCGCAGCGGAGACGAGCGCTGCGTCTGAAGAAACGATCAAGGCCCCGGTTCGACACGCCGTGCGGCCCGAAAGGCGGGCCGGGCCCGCCGTCGGCCGCGACGCGGGCGGCGATACGGCATGATGTCGCCATGGTCACCGAGGGGGAGAACGCCCGTCTGATCGCGGGGCGTTACCGACTGGACGCCAGGCTCGGACGCGGCGGCATGGGCGTCGTGTGGCGGGCCACCGACCAGTTGCTCGGCCGCAGCGTCGCCGTCAAGGAGGTGGCGCTCGACCCGGGACTCTCCGAGGACGGCGCCCGGCGCCAGCGCGAACGCACCCTGCGCGAGGCGCGCGCCGCCGCACAGCTCAAGCACCCCCACATCATCGTGGTGCACGACGTGGTCGAGGACGGCGAGAATCCGTTCATCGTCATGGAACTGGTCGAGGGCGGCTCCCTGGCCGACCGGCTCGCCCGCAGCGGCCCGCTGGACCCCGCCGAGGCCGCCCGGATCGGGATCGCCCTGCTCGGCGCCCTGGGCGCGGCGCACGCGGCCGGGGTCCTGCACCGCGACATCAAACCGGCCAACGTCCTGCTGGAGGCGCCGGGCGGCCGGGCGGTCCTCACCGACTTCGGGATCGCCCAGGTGTCCGGCGCGACGACGCTGACCGCCACCGGCTCCTTCGTCGGCTCGCCCGAGTACACCGCGCCGGAGCGGATGTCGGCGCAGACCCCGGTGGGGCCGGAGTCGGACCTGTGGTCGCTGGGCGCCCTGCTGTGCGCGGCCGTCAGCGGCACCTCGCCCTTCCGCCGGGACTCCCTCGGCGGTGTGCTGCACGCGGTGGTGTACGACGAGATCCGGCCGCCCGCCGCCTGCGGGCCGCTGCTCCCGGTGGTACGGGGACTGCTGGAGCGGGACCCCGCCGCCCGGCTGGGCGCGGAACGGGCGCGGGAGCTGCTGCGGGCCTTCGCCGACGCGGAGCCCGGGCCGCCCGCCTCCGCCTCGGCCCGGCCGACGGTGGTGGGGCCCGTACCGGTGACGGCGCCTGCCGTGGAGCCCGTACCGGTGACGGCGCCCGCGGTGGCGCCCGTAGCGGCTGCCCCGGTGGATTCCGGCGGGGCGGGCGGGGCCGGTGGGGCCGGCGGGGCCGTTGTGGCCGGGAAGCGGCGGCCCGTGGCGGCGCTGGTGGCCGGGCTGCTGGTGGCCGCGATCGCCGGGGCGGGCGTGTCCGCCGCCGCGCTGATGATGAACGGCGACGAGCACGGACGTACGGTCGCGAGCGGGGCGGCGGACGGGAAGGGCTCCGTCCCCGACCCCTCGGTACCGGTCGGCACGACCACCACCCACCCGTCGGGCGTCGGGCAGGCCGCCGCTCCCTCCGCGCGGCCGCTCCCGTCGGCGGTGGGCGCGGACGCCCCCGCCGGCTACCGGGTCGTCCAGGACCCGGCGGGGTTCACGCTGGCCGTTCCGGAGGGGTTCACGCGCCGGGCCGAGGGGCCGCGGATCTTCTACACCTCCGCCGGGGACACCTTCCGTATCGGCGTCAAGGTGACGGAACCGGAGTCCGGCGGCCCGCTCGCCGTCCACCAGCGCGCCCACGCCAAGGGGACCACCAACAACCCCGGTTACCGCGACGCGGCGGTGACGGCGGCCAGCCACCGCGGCCGCGACGCCGCCCTGTGGCTGTTCACCTGGGACGGCTTCTCCGCGACCGAGGGCCCCCGGCTCACCCGCGACCTGTGCTGGGAGGAGGACGGCCGGCTGTACGACGTGTGGATCTCGGCGCCGGTCGCACGGGCCGAGGAGGCCCGCGGCTACCTCGACACCGCGCTGCGCACCTTCACGCGGACCGGCGGCTGAGGCCGACCGACGGCTGAGGCCGACCGGAGCGCTGACGCCGGAGGGGCGCGGCCCGGGGTGTGTGCCCCGGCGCGTACAGGCCCTCCTTGCCGCCGAAGTGCTCGTACACCACCGGCTTGGACACCCCGGCCTTCGCCGCGATCTCCTCCACCGACGTGCCCTC
>NZ_JBEYVX010000089.1:0-24977 GCF_040644195.1 Streptomyces sp. NPDC047014
GTCCCGGCCCCGCCGTGTTCCGTCCGGCCGTATCCCGGGCCGCGCCGGGGGAGGCCGGGGGCCGATATCCCGGCCGGGACGGGGCCCGGTTGTCCACCCCGGCCAACCACGGAAGGGTGATCCTTCCGGAGAGGCGGAATTTCGGCCCGCCGACGCCACTACACTGCTCAACACATACGCGTCAGGCCCACAGTGTCGTGCGTCTTCCACGCGGCTACCCCCTCCACCGCCTGCGGCCGTCGGGACGGCCGTCCGCACTGGACTTGTGAGGATGACCCACGTGAGCTCGAAACCTGTCGTACTCATCGCCGAAGAGCTGTCGCCCGCCACCGTCGAGGCGCTCGGCCCGGACTTCGAGATCCGCCACTGCAACGGCGCCGACCGCGCCGAGCTGCTGCCCGCGATCGTCGACGTCGACGCGATCCTGGTCCGCTCCGCCACCAAGGTGGACGCCGAGGCCATCGCCGCCGCCAAGAAGCTGCGGGTCGTCGCCCGCGCCGGCGTCGGCCTGGACAACGTGGACGTCTCCGCCGCCACCAAGGCCGGCGTGATGGTCGTCAACGCGCCGACCTCGAACATCGTGACCGCCGCCGAGCTCGCCTGCGGCCTGCTCGTCGCCACCGCCCGCAACATCCCGCAGGCCAACACCGCCCTCAAGAACGGTGAGTGGAAGCGGAACAAGTACACGGGTGTCGAGCTCAGCGAGAAGACCCTCGGTGTCGTCGGCCTCGGCCGCATCGGCGTCCTGGTCGCCCAGCGCATGTCGGCCTTCGGTATGAAGGTCGTCGCCTACGACCCCTACGTGCAGCCCGCGCGCGCCGCCCAGATGGGCGTCAAGATGCTCGCGCTGGACGAGCTGCTGGAGGTCGCGGACTTCATCACCGTGCACCTGCCCAAGACCCCCGAGACCCTGGGTCTCATCGGGGACGAGGCCCTGCACAAGGTCAAGCCCTCCGTCCGCATCGTCAACGCCGCGCGCGGCGGGATCGTGGACGAGGCCGCGCTGTACACGGCCATCAAGGAGGGCCGCGTCGCCGGCGCCGGCCTCGACGTGTACGCGAAGGAGCCCTGCACGGACTCCCCGCTCTTCGAGCTCGACCAGGTCGTCTGCACCCCGCACCTCGGCGCGTCCACGGACGAGGCCCAGGAGAAGGCCGGTGTGTCGGTGGCCAAGTCGGTGCGCCTCGCCCTCGCGGGTGAGCTCGTACCGGACGCGGTCAACGTCCAGGGCGGCGTCATCGCCGAGGACGTGCGTCCGGGTCTGCCGCTCGCCGAGAAGCTCGGCCGCATCTTCACCGCCCTCGCGGGCGAGGTCGCGGTCCGGCTCGATGTCGAGGTCTGCGGCGAGATCACCCAGCACGACGTCAAGGTGCTGGAACTGTCCGCCCTCAAGGGCGTGTTCGAGGACGTCGTCGACGAGACCGTCTCCTACGTCAACGCCCCGCTGTTCGCGCAGGAGCGCGGTGTCGAGGTGCGCCTGACCACCAGCTCGGAGTCCCCGGACCACCGCAACGTGGTCACCGTACGCGGCACCCTGGCGGACGGTCAGGAGGTGTCGGTCTCCGGCACGCTCGCGGGCCCGAAGCACCTGCAGAAGATCGTGGGCATCGGTGAGTACGACGTGGACCTCGCCCTCGCCGACCACATGGTCGTCCTGCGCTACACCGATCGCCCCGGCGTGGTCGGCACCGTGGGCCGCGTCCTCGGTGAGGCGGGCCTGAACATCGCGGGCATGCAGGTCGCCCGCGCCGAGGAGCACGGTGAGGCGCTGGCCGTCCTCACCGTCGACGCCGAGGTGCCCCCGGGCGTCCTCACGGACATCGCCGCCGAGATCGGCGCCGTCTCGGCGCGCACGGTCAGCCTCGGCTGAGACCGCCGCACGCAGACAGGAGGAAGGGCCCGGGGCAGACCCCGGGCCCTTCCGCGTTCCCGCCGTCCCGCGCCCGTCAGGGGTACGCCTCTTCGTGCGGCCGCGGGACCGGCCCCGGGGCGGGCTCCGCCGCGGCACCGGCCGCGCCCCCCGTCCCGCGGAGCAGGGCGACGGCCGCGGCGGCCGCCGCGAGGAGCAGCGCGGCGGCGCCCCAGGCCGCGTACTGCATGCCGTGCACGAACGCCTCCCGGGCCAGGGCGAGGACCTGCTCACCGGCCGCGCCGCCCAGCCGCTGGGCGGTGGCCACGGCCCCGCCCAGGGTCTCCCGTACGGCGGGCTCGCTGCCGGCCAGGTCGGCGCGGTAGACGGCGGTGCCCAGGCTGCCGAGGAGGGCCATGCCCAGCGCGCCGCCGAACTCGGCGCCGGTCTCCAGCACGGAGGCGGCGGAGCCGGCCTTCTCCGCCGGGGCGGAGGCGAGGGCGGTGTCGGAGACCAGGGACATCACGGTGACCAGGCCCGAGGCGAGCACCCCGGCGCCGGCCAGGACCAGCCACAGCGAGTCGGTGCCCACCAGCCCGAGCAGGACGAAGCCGGCGGCGGCGAGCAGGAATCCGCCGGCGATGACGAACGACCGGTCCACCTTCTGCGCCAGGGCGGCGGAGGCCGGGGCCGCGGCGCCGATGAACACCGAGGGGCCCAGGCTCCACAGCGCGGCCTCCAGCGTTCCCATGCCCAGCACGGACTGGAAGTACTGGGTGGTGAAGTAGGCCGAGCCCAGCATGGCGAAGGCGGCGACGGAGTTCAGGCCGACACCCGCGCCGAAGCCCCGGCCGCGGAACAGCGCCCGGCTGACCATGGCGTCCTCCCGGGTGCGCTGGCGGCGGACGAAGAGGTACCCGAAGGCGAGGCCCACGGCGAGGCAGCCCAGCGGGAGCGGCGCGAAGCCCTCGGCGGCGATCTCCTTGAGGCCGTAGACCAGGGGCAGGACGGCGGCCATCGACAGCGGCACGCTCAGCAGGTCGAAGCGCCCGGGGGCCGGATCCTTGAACTCCGGTACCAGGACGGGGACCAGGGCCAGCAGGAGCAGCATCGCGGGCACGTTGACCAGGAAGACCGAGCCCCACCAGAAGTGGTTGAGCATCACCCCGCTCATCACCGAGCCGAGGGCGATGCCGCCGGTCATGGCGCCCGACCAGAGGGCGATGGCCTTGCCGCGCTGCCGGTCGTCCCGGAAGAGGTTGCGTACGAGGGCCAGCGTGGAGGGCATCAGGGTCGCGCCGCCGATGCCGAGCAGGACCCGGGCCGCGATCAGCATCCCGGCGCTCGTGGCGTACGCGGCGCCGACGGAGGCGAGCCCGAAGGCGGCGGCGCCGATCAGCAGCAGCCGGCGGCGGCCGATCCGGTCACCGAGCGAGCCCATCGTGATGAGCAGCCCGGAGAGGGCGAAGGCGTAGCTGTCGAAGATCCACAGCTGCTGGGTGGCGCTGGGGTCGAGCTCGCGGGTGATGGCCGGGATGGCGAAGTAGAGGACGGAGACGTCCATCGAGACCAGGAGCAGGGGCAGCAGCAGGACGGTGAAGGCGGTCCATTCGCGGCGGCCGGCAAGGCGCTCTGAGGCGGCGGGCGGTGTCATGCCGAGGAACATACACATGTATTAAACGTCTGTCTATGACGGATGTATAGAACGCTCGTGTGGGACTGTCGTCTAGGACGGTTGTCTTGCTACGGTGAGGCCATGGGACATCGCGAAGATCTGCTCGAAGGTGCCAAGAAGTGCCTGGTCGAGAAGGGGTTCGTGCGCACCACCGCGCGCGACATCGTCAGCGCCTCCGGCACGAACCTGGCCTCCATCGGCTACCACTACGGCTCCAAGGACGCCCTGCTCACCCAGGCGTTCACCGGCCTGATGGAGGAGTGGGGCGAGAACTTCCACAAGGGCCTGGACGGCGAGGGCGGATCGCTGGAGCGCTTCCGCGCGCTCTGGGAGGGCGTCCTCGCCCGCCGCGAGGAATCCGGGCGGATCTGGGCCGCGAGCATGGAGGTCGCCCTCGGCGGGGACCGGCTCCCGGAGCTGCGGGCCCTGCTCGCGGCCTCCCAGGGCGAGGGGCGCCGCGGGCTGATCTCCCTGCTGACCGGCACCCCGGAGGAGGAGCTGGACGAACGGGACCTGCGCACGCTCGGCGCCTTCTACCAGGCGCTGCTCAACGGCCTGATGCTCCAGTGGCTCTTCGACCCCGGATCGGCGGCCACCGCCGAGGAGTTCACCGAGGGCATGCGCCGCGCCGCCGAGGGCGTCACCGGGGCCGGGGCCCGGGACTGATCAGGTCAGCCGGGCGGCCTTGAGGGCCATGTGGAGCAGGAGGCGGTCCTCGCCCTCGTCCAGGTCGAGCCCCGTCAGCTGCTCCACCCGCGCCAGCCGGTAGTACAGCGTCTGGCGGTGGATGCCCAGTGCCGCCGCAGCCCGGCCCGCCTGCCCGGCGCAGTCGAGGAACACCTCGGCCGTACGGGCCAGTTCGCGGTGGGCCGGAGTGAGCAGGGCCCGTGCCACCGGATCGTCCACCGGCGCGGAGGCCAGGCCCGCCAGCAGCCGGTACGGCCCGATCTGCGACCACTGCGCCACCGGCCCGAAGCGCGGCTGCGCGGCCGCCGCCCGGGCCGCCGCGACGGCCTGCTCCCAGGCCGCCGGCAGCTCGCCCAGCCCGCGCACGGGATCCCCGACCCCGGCGGTCATCCGGTGCCCGGCGGGGGCCACGGCCGCCGCCGCCGAACCGGCCCGCGCGCCGGTACCCGTACCGGCCGAAGCCGCGGCCGTCTCCGCCGGGCGGGCCGCCGCCCGCGGCAGCAGCCGGGCCACCGCCGTCAGGGCCGGAGCCAGGGCGTCCGTGGAGCGCAGCCGCATCAGCACCGCCAGCGCCAGGCCCTCACCGCCCGCCCCTGGGCGCGGTACGACGCACACCGCCGCCGCCCCCGGTACCGAGGGCGGGGACTCCCCGGACCACGGCGCCACGCACACCGCCGCGTGCAGCCCGTCCCCGGCCGGGCCCAGGGCCGCCCGCAGCGCGGACACCGCCATCTCCTGCTGCCAGCCCCGCCCGGCGGTGAGCACCGCGAGGAACTCCCGCGAGAGGTCCGCCCCCGCCTTCGCCTCCTCCGCGAGCAGCACCCCGATGCGCTGGGCCACCTCCATGGCCGCGTCCAGGGCGGCCGCGTCGGGGCCGGGCGTCCCCGGCTCCTGGTCGAGGAGCCATACGTAGCCCTGCACGATGCCCCGGAACCGCACCGGCAGACAGATCCGGCCGCGGAACACCCCCGCGTCCGGCGCCGCCGGGATGCGGACGGGGCCGGTGGCGCGGGCGATGCCGAAGCCCTCGAACCAGGCCCGGACGGCCGCCGTGGACTGCCGGGTCAGGATCGACCGGGTGCGGACCGGGTCCATGGCCAGGTCGTCCTCGCTGTCGTGGGCGCCGAAGGCGATCAGGCGGAAGTCCCGGTTCTCCAGCGTCGCCGGGGCGCCGAGCAGCGCGGAGATCTCGTCCACCAGGTCCTGGTAATCGCCCTTCACAACGGCCATTCTCCCACCCTTGCGCCGCACCCTCAGACAGATGTATGAGATCCGGGACGCGGATGCGTGACAGCTGTCGATGGCAGAGGATCAAAGCGATCCTTAGGTTTCACGGTGGTTTTACTTGAGCTTTCTTCTGCCACCCGCTGGAGGTGCCCCGTGCTGGGTCCCGTGATCCTCGCCGCTTCGCGCAGCGACAAGATGCGCCGTATCGTCTCTGCCGCCCCGGTGACCAAGCCCGTGGTGAACCGGTTCATCCCCGGCGAGACGGTCGACCAGGTCATCCCGATCGTGCAGGAGCTCACGCGGGGCGGCCTGGAGGTCACCCTCGACGTCGTCGGCGAGGACATCACCGAGGTCGCGCAGTCGCACGCCGCCCGGGACGCCTACCTCCAGCTCATCGAGCGCCTCGCGGAGCTCGGGCTCGGCGAGAAGGCCGAGATGTCGGTGAAGCTGTCCATGTTCGGCCAGGCGCTGGAGGGCGGCCACGAGCTCGCCCTCGCCAACGTCCGCCCGGTCGTCGAGGCCGCCGCCGCCATCGGCACCACCGTGACCCTCGACGCCGAGGACCACACCACCCTCGACTCGATGTTCGCCATCCACGAGGAGCTGCGGAAGGACTTCCCGCAGACCGGCTGCGTGATCCAGGCGTACCTCTTCCGCACCGAGGCCGACGCCCGCCGGCTCGCCGCCAACGGCAGCCGGGTGCGTATCGTGAAGGGCGCCTACAAGGAGCCCGCCGAGGTCGCCTACCTGGACAAGGCCGAGATCGACAAGGCGTACGTCCGGATCCTGAAGATCCTCATGGACGGCGAGGGCTACCCGATGATCGGGTCCCACGACCCGCGCCTCATCGCCATCGGCCAGGAGCTCGCGCGCAAGGCGGGGCGCAAGCTGGACGAGTACGAGTTCCAGATGCTGTACGGCATCCGCAGCGAGGAGCACCTGCGGCTGGCCGCCGAGGGACACCGGATGCGTGTCTACACCGCCTACGGGACGGACTGGTACGGCTACTTCATGCGCCGTCTCGCGGAGAAGCCGGCCAACCTGCTCTTCTTCGTCCGCTCGATGATCACCAAGAACTAGCCAAGAACCAGGTCAAGGAGTTACCAGCCCCATGGATGCTGTGACCCAGGTCCCCGCGCCGGTCAACGAGCCGGTCCACTCGTACGCCCCCGGCAGCCCGGAGCGCACGCGCCTCGAGACGCAGCTCAAGCTGCTCTCCGAGAACCCGATCGACCTGCCGATGACCATCGGCGGCGTCAAGCGGATGGGCGGCGGCGAGCGCTTCGACGTCGTGCAGCCGCACGACCACAAGTCCGTGCTCGGCACCTACGCCAACGCCACCGAGGCCGACGCGCAGGAGGCGGTCGACGCCGCCCTCGCCGCCGCCCCGGCCTGGCGCGCGATGTCCTTCGACGACCGCGCCGCGATCATCCTGCGCGCCGCCGAGCTGCTGGCCGGCCCGTGGCGCGAGAAGCTGGCCGCCTCCACCATGCTGGGCCAGTCCAAGACCGCGCAGCAGGCCGAGATCGACACCCCCTGCGAGCTCGTCGACTTCTGGCGCTTCAACGTCCACTTCGCCCGCCGGATCCTGGCCGAGCAGCCGGTCGCGAACTCCGCCGGCGTGTGGAACCGCAGCGACCACCGCCCGCTCGAAGGCTTCGTCTACGCGATCACGCCGTTCAACTTCACGGCCATCGCCGGCAACCTGCCGACCGCCCCCGCCCTCATGGGCAACGTGGTCGTCTGGAAGCCCTCCCCGACGCAGACCCACTCCGCCGTGCTCCTCATGGAGCTGCTGGAGGAGGCCGGGCTGCCCAAGGGCG
The DNA here is from genome assembly GCF_040644195.1 of Streptomyces sp. NPDC047014. Classification (NCBI taxonomy): domain Bacteria; kingdom Bacillati; phylum Actinomycetota; class Actinomycetes; order Kitasatosporales; family Streptomycetaceae; genus Streptomyces; species Streptomyces sp. NPDC047014. The sequence goes on from NZ_JBEYVX010000089.1 coordinate 7,262, forward strand.
TCATCAACCTGGTGACCGGCGACGGCATCGCCGTCTCCGAGGTGGCCCTGAACCACCCCGAGCTGGCCGGCATCCACTTCACCGGCTCGACCAAGACCTTCCAGTACCTGTGGAAGACGGTCGGCAACAACATCGAGACGTACAAGTCCTACCCGCGCCTGGTCGGCGAGACCGGCGGCAAGGACTTCGTCGTCGCGCACCCCTCCGCGGACCGCGCGATCCTCAAGACCGCCCTGACCCGCGGCTCCTTCGAGTTCCAGGGCCAGAAGTGCTCCGCGTCCTCGCGCGCCTACATCCCGGCCTCGATCTGGAACGACGGCTTCAAGGAAGCCTTCGCGGCCGAGGTCGACGGCATCGCCATGGGTGACGTCCGCGACCTGACCAACTTCATCGGCGCCGTCATCGACGAGCGCTCCTTCGCGAAGAACAAGGCCGCGATCGACCGCGCCAAGGCCGACCCGACCTGCGAGATCGTCGCCGGCGGCAGCTACGACGACTCCGAGGGCTACTTCGTCCGCCCGACGGTCATCGCCTGCACCGACCCGGAGAACGAGGTCTTCACGACCGAGTACTTCGGCCCGATCCTCGCCGTGCACGTCTACGAGGACGCCGACTTCGACGCGATGCTGACGCAGATGGAGTCCGTCTCGGCCTACGCCCTGACCGGCTCGGTCATCGCCGCGGACCGCTACGCGGCGGCCGACGCGATGGAGAAGCTGCGCTTCGCGGCGGGCAACTTCTACATCAACGACAAGTCCACGGGCGCCGTGGTCGGCCAGCAGCCCTTCGGCGGCGGCCGCGCCTCCGGCACCAACGACAAGGCCGGCGCCGCCTCCAACCTGCTGCGCTGGACCTCGACCCGCTCCATCAAGGAGACGCTGGTACCGCCGACCGAGTACGGCTACCCGCACATGGGCTGATCCGGCCCCAGTGACCCCGCCCCCGTTCCGGTACCCCCAAGTCCGGAGCGGGGGCGGTTTCCATTCGTCTCCGTGCCAACGGCGCCCTCACACCTCGAACAGGACCTGGTCGAGGGATTTGCGCACCAGGTCCGGCACCACGCAGTCGTCCGCCGGATAGCCGACGGGGATCACCGCGAAGGCCGACTCGTTCGCCGGCCGGTCCAGCACCTCGCCCAGGAAGCGCATCGGGCTCGGCGTGTGCACGAGGGCGGCGAGGCCGCTCAGGTGCAGGGCGGAGAGCAGCATGCCGACCGCGATACCGACCGACTCGTCCACGTAGTAGTGCTTGCGCCTGCTGCCGTCCGGGCCGAGCCAGTGGCGCTGCTGGAACACCACGATCAGGGCAGGCGCGTCCGTGAGGTGGGTCTTCACGGCGTCCGTGCCGAGCGGGCGCAGGGCCGCCAGCCACGCCTCGCCGAGCCGCCCCTCGTAGGACCGCTGCTCCTCGCGCTCGGCGGCCTCGCGGATCCGGCGGCGTACGGCGGGGTCCTTGACCAGGACGAAGGTCCACGGCTGCTGGTGCGCACCCGAAGGCGCGGTCGCGGCGCAGGCGATGGCGTCCCGGACGACCTCCTCGGGCACCGGGTCGGGGGAGAACTGGCGCACGGTGCGCCGCTCGTCCATCCGGGCCCGCAGCGCGGAGGCGCGCGCCAGGGACTCGCGCGGCGGCATCCGCTCGGGCCGGTAGGCGACGGGCCGGTAGGGCAGGCCGTCGGTGGGGGTCCACTGCTGGGTATCGGGCGACATGCGGCGAGTGTGCCGAGGCGGGGGCCCGTACCGCCAGACCCGGATCGGCCGATGAGGGCCGGTCCCCGGCCGACGGCGTCCGCAATGCGGGCTGCTTGTTACGGTCGCGGCATGAACGGCCGGGACGCGGACAGCTGATCCTCACCCGGGACACCGACTGGCTGGAGCCGTGATGGACACGCTGACCGCGCACACCTCGCAACTGACGGCGGAGGAGCTGCGCGCCGTCCGCGACCTGCTCGACGACGCCTTCGCGGGGGATTTCTCCGACGAGGACTTCGAGCACGCGCTCGGCGGGATGCATGTGGTCATCGGAGCGGACGGCCGGCTCGTCGCGCACGGCAGCGTCGTACAGCGCCGGGTCGTGCACGGGGAGCGGGTGCTGCGCGTCGGCTACGTGGAGGCCGTGGCCGTACGTCCCGGCGTACGGCGGCAGGGCCTCGGCGGGCAGGTGATGGACCGCCTGGAACAGGTGGTCGCGGGGGCCTACGAGCTCGGCGCGCTGTCGGCGTCGGAGGAGGGGGCCGGTCTGTACGTGGGACGCGGCTGGGCGCCGTGGCCGGGCCGGATCGGCGCGCTCTCCCCGGAAGGGCCGGTGCGGCTGCCCGAGGAGGAGGGCTCCACCTATCTGTGGGTGCCGCCCGCCGGGATCGCCCTGGACCCGGCCGGACGGCTCGACTTCGACTGGCGCGAGGGGGATGTGCTCTAGGCCGTCCAGCCGCCCGACCCTGTCTCGCGGGGTCCTGAGGGGCCCCTGCGGCGGGTGGGATACGTCACGATGGCGGAATCGGCCTCAACTCTCGCTCTCAGGGCCCTGATCAGGGAATTCCGCTCCCGGGCGGGCTCAAACGGACCCCAGCGGGAGGGCTTTTCCAGGGGTGGGGCGTCTCAGATAGTAGGAAGTCCGAGTAATCGCCGAGACATCCGGCGGGTCCTGGCCTAGCTTGGAAGGAGCCGAACGTCTCGCCGATCAGGCGAATGGCGGTCGAGAGCGCGCGCCCCTGGCAGGCAATCCCTGCGGCGCACCGCTCCCCGCCTCTTCCGGCGCCTTGAAGGAACCCCTCATCCGTGGCCCCGCCACGCCGTGATCTCAAGGAGTCGATCACCATGACCGCAACCACCGCCACCCGCCGCGTCCGCCACGCCTCCGCCTCGGCCGACGAGCGCAAGAACGCCGCCGCCGCCCTCCAGCGCGCCCTGGACCGCCGTGACAACGGCGGCTCGACCGGCCACTGACCAGCCCCCGCACCTACGGACAGGGCCCGTCCGGGGACATTCCACGTCCACATCGTGGACGTGGAATGTCTGAGGGCTGGGACACGGAGTACGGTTCCGACATGTCGACCAGCATCAATCTCGCAGTGATCCCCGGTGATGGCATCGGCCAGGAAGTCGTGGCTCAGGGACTCAAGGTCCTTACCGCGGTCCTGCCCCAGGATGTGAAGCTGGAGACCAAGAGCTACGACCTCGGGGCCCAGCGCTGGCACCGCACCGGCGAAACCCTCCCGGACGCCGAGCTCGACGCCCTCAAGCAGCACGACGCGATCCTGCTGGGCGCCATCGGCGACCCGTCGGTCCCCTCCGGGGTGCTGGAGCGCGGTCTGCTGCTGAAGCTGCGCTTCGCCTTCGACCACTTCATCAACCTGCGCCCGTCGAAGCTGTTCCCCAACACCGCCACCCCGCTGGCCGGCCGCCCGGACATCGACTTCGTCGTCGTCCGCGAGGGCACCGAAGGCCCGTACACGGGCAACGGCGGCAGCCTGCGCACCGGCACCCCGGCCGAGGTCGCCACCGAGGTCAGCGTCAACACCGCCTACGGTGTCGAGCGCGTGGTCCGCGATGCCTTCGAGCGCGCGAACTCCCGCCCCCGCAAGAAGCTGACGCTGGTCCACAAGAACAACGTCCTCGTCTACGCCGGGCACCTGTGGAAGAACATCTTCGACACGGTCGGCCGCGAGTACCCCGAGGTCACCACCGACTACCTGCACGTCGACGCCGCGACGATCTTCTTCGTCACCCAGCCCGAGCGCTTCGACGTCATCGTGACCGACAACCTCTTCGGTGACATCCTCACCGACCTGGCCGCCGCCGTCACCGGCGGAATCGGCCTGGCCGCCTCCGGGAACATCAACCCGACCGGCGCCTTCCCCTCCATGTTCGAGCCCGTCCACGGCTCGGCACCGGACATCGCCGGCACCGGCAAGGCCGACCCGACCGCGACGATCCTCTCGGTCGCCCTCCTGCTGCGCCACCTGGGCTACGAGCCCCAGGCCGCCCGCATCGAGGACGCGGTCTCCGCCGACCTCGCGGAGCGTGACGGAACCTTCCGCTCCACCGACGCGATCGGCGACGCCCTCGCCGCGCGAGTAGCCGGCTGACCCGGCCGCTCCACTCCAGGAAGCCGCCGGGTCACAATGGGACCCGGCGGCTTCTCCTGTGCGGCCCCGGGTGCCACCATCTCCTCTGGGCCGCGTCCCCGCTTCTCCGAAGCCTGCCCGCGCGCGATAATCGAACGCGAGGCCGCGGAATGCGGGGAAGCTCGGACGTCCTAGTACGCCGTGAGCGCGGTCCGCCATACACAACCGGTGAAGGACACGCACTCATGACGACGCCCACGATCGAGCTCAAGCCCTCCTCGAACCCGCTGTCCGACGCGGAGCGCGAGGCGATCCTGGCCAGCCCCGGCTTCGGCCGCCACTTCACCGACCACATGGTGACGATCAAGTGGACCGAGGGACGCGGCTGGCACGACGCCGAGCTGGTCCCCTACGCGCCGCTGTCGATCGACCCGGCCAATATGACCCTGCACTACGCGCAGACGATCTTCGAGGGGCTCAAGGCGTACCGCCAGCCCGACGGCACCGTCGCCACCTTCCGCCCCGAGGCCAACGCCGCCCGCTTCCAGGCGTCGGCGCGCCGCATGGCGATGCCCGAGCTGCCCGCCGAGCTGTTCATCGAGGCGTGCGACGCCCTGATCACGCAGGACCGCGCCTGGGTCCCGGACTCCGGTGAGGCGTCCCTGTACCTGCGGCCGTTCATGTTCGCCTCCGAGGTCGGCCTCGGTGTCCGCCCGGCCAACGAGTTCCTCTTCATGGTCATCGCCTCGCCCGCCGGCGCGTACTTCCCCGGCGGGGTCAAGCCCGTCTCCGTCTGGTTCTCCGAGGACTACGTCCGCGCGGTCAAGGGCGGCACCGGCGCGGCCAAGACCGGCGGCAACTACGCCGCCTCCCTGGTCGCGCAGGCCGAGGCCGCCTCGCACGGCTGCGACCAGGTGGTCTGGCTCGACGCCGTCGAGCACCGCTGGATCGAGGAGATGGGCGGGATGAACCTGTACTTCGTGTACGGGGACCGCATCGTCACCCCGGAGCTCACCGGCTCGCTGCTCCCCGGCATCACCCGCGACTCCCTCCTCACCATCGCCCGCGACCTCGGCTACACCGCCGAGGAGGGCCGCCTGACCACCGAGGACTGGGAGCGCGACAACGCGAACGGCACCCTCACCGAGGTGTTCGCCTGCGGCACCGCCGCCGTCATCACCCCGGTCGGCTCGGTCAAGTCCAAGCGCGGCGAGTGGACCCAGGGCGACGGGCAGCCCGGCGAGGTCACCATGCGCCTGCGCAAGGCCCTGCTGGAGCTCCAGACCGGCCGCAGCGCCGACACCCACGGCTGGATGCACCCGCTCGGCTAGGCCGGCGCCGCCCCGCCACCCGTACGGCCGAAGGCCCCCGCGCACCTCGCGCGGGGGCCTTCGGCCGTACAGCGCCGGCTAGGCCGCCCGGTCGGCCGCCACCGCCGGGACCGGAGCCGCCGCACCCGCCGCGGGCGCCGGCTGCGGGCGGAGCGTCAGGGCGGCGTAGACCGCGCCGCCGACCAGCCCCGACAGGATGAAGCTGCAGTCCACCCCGCCGGTCAGGACCAGCAGCGGGCCCTCGTACACCGGGGTCGACACCGCCGCCAGCCCCACGGCCGCACCCGCCGCCCAGGCGGCGGTGGCGCGCAGGTTCCAGCCGCCCCGGAACCAGTACGCGCCCCCGCGCGCCCGGCGGTTGAACACCTGGAGCGCGTCGGCGTCGTAGACCCCGCGGCAGCGCACGTAGCCGATGAGGGTGATCACCGCCCAGGGGGTGCCGATCGCGGTCAGCAGCAGGACGAAGGAGGTCATGGCCGACTGCACGTCCCACTCGAAGGAGCCGACGAACACGAAGGCGGTGGCCGCGGCGGCCGCCACCAGGGTGGCCGTGGTGCGGGTGGCCCGCGGGACGATCGCGTCGAGGTCCAGGCCCATGGAGTAGAGCATCAGCCCGGCGTTGCCCACCGAGCCCGCCGCCGCCGCGAGCAGCAGCGGTACGAGGTACCAGAACGGCGCGGCGGCCACGAGCGGCCCGGCGTAGTCCGACCCGGCCCGGGCCGCGAGAGCGGTCCAGGTGCCGAAGAGCTGCGGGACGAGCAGGCCCACGGCGAGGCCGAGGGCGGTGGCCGCCAGCACCGTGCGCGAGCCGTGCCGGGCGGGGGAGACGTAGCGGGTGTAGTCCCCCAGCAGGGTGATGAAGGCGACGGGCCCGCTGAGCCCGGCGGCGACGGCGGCCAGCAGCCAGGTCGGCCAGAAGGAACCGAGCAGGTACGAGGTGTCCGGCGGGGCGGCGGCGGTGAAGTCCGGGGCGTAGGCGAGCACACCGACGGCCAGCAGCACCACCATGCCCAGGGACAGCACCTTGCTCATGCGCAGCAGCAGCCGGTAGCCGAAGACGGCCGCGACCACGGTGCCCGCGGCCAGGACGCCGTACATCACGGCCCGCGTGACCCCGGTGTCCGGGAGCCCGGTGAGCCGGGAGAGGGTCCCGGCCATCACGTCACCGCCGATCCACAGGGTGAGCGCCGTATAGCCCAGCGAGAGCAGCAGCCCCACCACCGAACCGACCAGCCGGCCGCGTACCCCGAACTGCGCACCGCTGGAGGTGGACAGGTTGGTCCCGGTGCGCAGGGAGACGAGGGCGAGCGGCGCGGTGAAGGCGATGCCGACGAGGGTGCCGGTCACGATGGCGGTGACCGAGGGCCACAGGCCCAGCCCGAAGGAGGGGGGCAGCCAGCCGAAGACGATCACACCGAGGCAGAGGTTGGAGCCGAGCAGGATCGACATCAGGTCGCGGGGACCGCTCGTCCGTTCCTCCTCGGGGATCGTGTCGACTCCGCGCTGTTCGATGGGCATGGGGGACTCCCTTGGCAGGGCGGGGGGTGGTCGCGCACAGTTTTGAACGACACTCAATGTGACGCAGGTCCAGCACGCAGGTCAATGATTCCCTGCAAGGAAATGAAGAGTTAGAGTGATGCTCTAAGTTCTCGACTCAAGAGGTGGTGGATCGGCGTGCGGCTGACCCCTACGGAGCGCGACCGGCTGCTGCTGCGCAGCGCCGCGGAACTGGCCAGGGCGCGGCGCGCCCGGGGCCTGAGGCTCAATGTCCCGGAGGCCACCGCGCTGATCGCGGACACGGTCTGCGAGGCCGCGCGGGACGGAAAACGCCTCGCGGAGGCCATCGAGGAGGCCCGCGCCGTGCTCGGCGCCGACGACGTCCTGCCGGGCGTGGCCGACGTGGTCACCGAGGTGCACGTGGAGGCCGTCTTCGACGACGGCTCCCGCCTCGCGGTCGTCTCGTCCCCCATCCGGGGCGCGGTCCCGCTCGGCGACGACGCCCCCGGCGCGGTGGTCCCGGGCCCCGGGGTCCCGCAGCCGGAGCCCGTCCTGCACCTGCGCGTGCGCAACACGGCGGCCGTGCCGGTGAGTGTGACCTCGCACTTCCACTTCTTCGAGGCGAACCCGCGCCTGGACTTCGACCGGGCCGCCGCCTACGGGATGCGGCTCTGCGTACCGGCCGGCTCCTCCGTGCGCTTCGACCCGCACGGCGAGGGCGAGGTCGGGCTGGTGCCCCTCGGCGGCGAGCGTGTCGCCATCGGCTTCGCGGGCCTGGTCGACGGGCCGCTCGACGCGCCCGGAGCCAAGGAGGAGGCCCTGCGCCGGGCGGCCGCCTGCGGCTACCTCGGCATCCCGGGCGCGGGAGCCCCGGCCGAGCCCGCCCAGAGCACCGACCACCCGGAAGGACCGACGGCATGAGCCGGCAGACACCGCACACCGACCACAGCGCGCACTGCGCCCCGGGCAGCCGGCACATCGACCCGCACGAGTACGCGGCCGTCTTCGGCCCGCGTGCCGGGGACCGGGTGCGGCTGGGCGACTCGGGGCTGACGGTACGGGTGGAGTCGGACGCGCAGAAGCCGGGGGACGAGTTCCTGGCGGGCTTCGGCAAGACCGCCCGCGACGGCCTGCACCTCAAGGCGGCGGCGGTCCGTGAGACCTGCGACGTGGTCATCAGCAATGTCCTGGTCATCGACGCCGTCCTGGGCATCCGGAAGGTGTCCATCGGTATCCGCGAGGGCCGCATCCACGCGATCGGCCGGGCCGGCAACCCCGACACCCTCGACGGTGTGGACGTCGTGGTCGGCACCGGCACCTCGATCGTCTCGGGGGAGGGGCTGATCGCCACCGCCGGAGCCGTGGACACCCACGTCCACCTGCTCTCCCCGCGCATCATGGAGGCTTCGCTCGCCGCCGGTGTCACCACCGTCATCGGGCAGGAGTTCGGCCCGGTGTGGGGTGTCGGCGTCAACTCCCCGTGGGCGCTCAAGCACGCCTTCAACGCCTTCGACGCGTGGCCGGTGAACATCGGCTTCCTGGCCCGGGGTTCCTCCTCGGACGCGGCCCCGCTGGTGGAGGCACTGGCCGAGGGCGGCGCCTCCGGGTTCAAGGTGCACGAGGACATGGGTGCGCACACCCGCGCCCTGGATACGGCCCTGCGGGTGGCGGAGGAGTACGACGTCCAGGTCGCCCTGCACTCCGACGGCCTGAACGAATGCCTCTCCGTCGAGGACACCCTCCGGGTGCTGGAGGGGCGGACCATTCACGCCTTCCACATCGAGGGCTGCGGCGGCGGGCATGTGCCGAACGTGCTCAAGATGGCGGGAGTGCCGAACGTCATCGGCTCCTCCACGAATCCGACGCTTCCCTTCGGGCGGGACGCCGTCGCCGAGCACTACGGGATGATCGTCTCCGTCCACGATCTCAAGCCGGATCTGCCCGGTGACGCGGCGATGGCCCGCGACCGGATCCGGGCCGGGACCATGGGCGCGGAGGACGTCCTGCACGACCTGGGCGCCATCGGGATCACCTCCTCCGACGCGCAGGGCATGGGCCGGGCCGGGGAGACCATCCGCCGCACCTTCGCCATGGCCGCGAAGATGAAGGGCGAACTCGGGCCCCTGGACGGTGACGGCGCGGGCGACGACAACGCGCGCGTGCTGCGCTACATGGCCAAGCTGACCATCAACCCGGCGATCGCGCACGGTCTGGCCCATGAGATCGGCTCGATCGAGGTGGGCAAGCTCGCCGACATCGTGCTCTGGCGGCCGCAGTTCTTCGGCGCCAAGCCCCAGCTGGTCCTGAAATCCGGCTTCCCCGCCTACGGCGTCACCGGCGACCCCAACGCCGCCACCGACACCTGCGAACCCCTCGTCCTCGGGCCGCAGTTCGGTGCGTACGGGGCCACCGCGGCCGATATCTCCGTCGCCTTCGTCTCCGCCGCGGCCGCCGCCCTCGGCAGCGACGCCATGCCCACCCGCCGGCGCCGGGTGGCCGTACGCGGCACCCGCGGCATCGGCCCCGGGGACCTGCTGCTCAACTCCCGCGTCGGCGCCGTCGACGTCGACGCCCGCACCGGCCTGGTCTCCCTCGACGGGGAACCCCTGCGCTCCGAGGCCGCCGACTCGGTCTCCCTCAACCGCCTGTACTTCCTGTAAGTCAGCACAGCCCTAAGGACTTTCCTGTCATGACCGCCGATCAGCCCACGCCGGCCGCCGCAGGCTTCCGGATGCCCGCCGAGTGGACGCCCCACGAGCGCACCTGGATGGCCTGGCCCAGCCCGAACCCCACCTTCACCGACGCGCAGGAGCTCGCCGCGGCCCGCGCCGCCTGGGGCGCCGTCGCCCGCGCGGTCCGCACGTACGAGCCCGTGACCCTCGTGGTCTCCCCGGGTGACGCCGAGAGCGCCCGCGCCGTCGTCGGTGAGGACATCGAGCTCGTGGAACGCGAGCTCGACGACGCCTGGATGCGGGACATCGGGCCGACCTTCGTGACCAGCGAGGCGGGCGAGCTGGCCGCCGTCGACTGGACCTTCAACGGCTGGGGAGCCCAGGAGTGGGCCCGCTGGGACCACGACGCGAAGATCGCCCGGCAGGTGTCCGACCTGGCCGGCACCCGTACATACAGCACCCCGCTGGTCAACGAGGGCGGCGCCATCCACGTCGACGGCGAGGGCACCGTCCTGCTCACCGACACCGTGCAGCTCGGCAAGGGCCGCAACCCCGACTGGACCCGCGCCCAGGTCGAGGCGGAGATCCACGCCCACCTCGGCACCACCAAGGCCATCTGGCTGCCCTACGGCCTCGCCGGCGACTACGGCACCTACGGCACCCAGGGCCATGTCGACATCGTCGCCGCCTTCGCCCGCCCCGGCGTGGTCATGGTCCACACCCAGCCCGACCCCGCCCACCCGGACCACGAGCGCTGCAAGACCATCGCGGCCCTCCTGCGCTCCGCCACCGACGCCCGCGGCCGCCTGCTGGAGGTCGTGGAGATCCCCGCGCCGACCGTGCTGGAGGAGGACGGGGAGTGGGTGGACTACTCCTACATCAACCACTACCTCTGCAACGGCGGCGTGGTGCTGTGCGCCTTCGACGACCCGCGCGACGAGGAGGCGGCCGAGATCTTCCGTGGGCTGTTCCCCGAGCGGACCGTGACCCTCGTCGACGCACGTACGATTTTCGCCGGGGGTGGCGGTATCCACTGCATCACCCAGCAGCAGCCGAAGGTCTGACCTGCGGCGCACCACACGAAGGAGTGGCCCATGGTGGCGGGTGGAGTACCGGTACGGGCGGCGCGCAAGAACGCGCCCCCGCGCGAGGACGTACTCGCCGCCGCCATGGCCACGATCGCCGAGCGCGGTCTCGACGGCCTGACCATGGCCGGGCTCGGCCGCGAGGTCGGCATGAGCAGCGGCCACCTCCTCTACTACTTCCGCAGCAAGGACGAGCTGCTGCTCCAGACCCTGGAGTGGAGCGAGGCCGCACTCGGCGGCGAGCGGCGGGCCCTGCTGGCCCGGCGCGGCCCGGTCGCCGAGCGGCTGCGGGCGTACGTCGACCTGTACGTGCCCACCCGGCCGCGCGACCCGCACTGGACGCTGTGGCTGGAGGTCTGGAACCGCTCGCAGAACGCGGGCCCGGCGGAGCGCGAGCGGCAGGCGGCCATCGAGGGTGCCTGGCACCGCGACCTGGTGGCCCTGCTCGCGGAGGGCATCTCGCGCGGGGAGTTCCGCCCGGTGGACGCCGAGCGGACGGCCACCCGGGTCCGCGCCCTGCTCGACGGATTCAGCATCCAGCTGGCGGTGGGCCTGCCCACCCTGGACCGGGCGGCGATCCTCACCCATGTCCACGAGTCCCTGGCCGACACCCTCACTCCGCAGGCCGTACAGCCGTCGTAGCGCGGGTGCCCGCATGCTGAGATTGCTGTCCATCGGCGGCGAGGGGTGTGGCACACTGCGAGCGTGCCTGCTCAGCTCATGATTATCGCCAGCAGCGCGCCGGTCCCCAGTGGCCGCTGAACCGTGGAAGAACTTCGCGGAAGCGGCCACCGTGCCCCTGACCCGCGCGCAGACCTCTCGCTACCCGCGAGAGGTTTTTTCGTTTCCCGGCCCATCCCTGCCGGGAGCGGCCTGCGCGCGATGATGGGGGGCAGTGGACCCCCGGGAACCCGGAACCACTCATCCGACAGGAGTCAGATCAGCATGACGACGACACCAGAGGCGGCGCCCGCGCTGTCCGGGGGCCTGGACGACTGCTTCCACGTCTTCGACACCACCCTGCGCGACGGCGCCCAGCGCGAGGGCATCAACCTCACGGTCGCCGACAAGCTGACGATCGCGCGCCATCTGGACGACTTCGGAGTGGGCTTCATCGAGGGCGGCTGGCCCGGCGCCAACCCGCGCGACACCGAGTTCTTCGCCCGCGCCCGCGCCGAGATCGACTTCAAGAACGCCCGGCTCGTCGCGTTCGGCGCCACCCGGCGGGCCGGCGGCTCGGCCGCGCAGGACCCGCAGGTGCGGGCCCTGCTGGAGTCCGGCGCCCCGGTGATCACGCTCGTCGCCAAGTCCCACGACCGGCATGTCGAACTCGCCCTGCGCACCACCCTCGACGAGAACGTGGAGATGGTCCGGGACACCGTCTCCTACCTGGTCGCGCAGGGCCGCCGGGTCTTCGTCGACTGCGAGCACTTCTTCGACGGCTACCGGGCCAACGCCGAGTACGCGAAGTCCGTCGTACGCGCCGCCCACGAGGCCGGCGCCGACGTGGTCATCCTCTGCGACACCAACGGCGGGATGCTGCCCGCCCAGATCTCCGCCACCGTCGCCACCGTGCTCGCCGACACCGGAGCCCGCCTCGGCATCCACGCCCAGGACGACACCGGCTGCGCGGTCGCCAACACCCTGGCCGCCGTGGACGCCGGCGCCACCCATGTCCAGTGCACGGCCAACGGCTACGGCGAACGCGTCGGCAACGCCAACCTCTTCCCCGTCGTCGCCGCGCTGGAGATCAAGTACGGCCGCACGGTGCTCCCCCCGGGCGCGCTCTCCGAGATGACCCGGATCTCGCACGCCATCGCCGAGGTCGTCAACCTCACCCCCTCCACGCACCAGCCGTACGTCGGCGTCTCCGCCTTCGCGCACAAGGCCGGGCTGCACGCCTCCGCGATCAAGGTGGACCCGGACCTCTACCAGCACATCGACCCCGAACGGGTCGGCAACACCATGCGGATGCTGGTCTCCGACATGGCCGGCCGGGCCTCCATCGAGCTCAAGGGCCGGGAGCTCGGCGTCGAACTCGGCGGGGACCGGGCCCTGATCGCCCGGGTCGTGGAGCGGGTCAAGGAGCGCGAGCTCCAGGGCTACACCTACGAGGCGGCCGACGCCTCCTTCGAGCTGCTGCTGCGCGCCGAGGCCGAGGGCCGGGCCCGCAAGTACTTCCGTGTCGAGTCCTGGCGGGCGATCGTCGAGGACCGGCCGGACGGCACCCACGCCAACGAGGCCACGGTCAAGCTGTGGGCCAAGGGGGAGCGGATCGTCGCCACGGCCGAGGGCAACGGCCCGGTCAACGCGCTGGACCGGGCCCTGCGGGTGGCGCTGGAGCGCTTCTACCCCCAGCTGGCCAAGTTCGAGCTGGTCGACTACAAGGTCCGCATCCTGGAGGGGACGCACGGCACGGAGTCCACGACCCGCGTGCTGGTCGCCACCACGGACGGGGTCCGCGAGTGGTCGACGGTCGGCGTGGCCCCGAACGTGATCGCCGCCTCCTGGCAGGCCCTGGAGGACGCCTTCACCTACGGCCTGCTGCACGCGGGCGTCGAACCGGCCGAGTAGCCGGAGCCGTGGGCACCCCGCCGGGCCGCCCGCCCGGTGGGGTCCTTATGTCCTGCTCACACGGGAAAGTCCCCGTTCCGGTAGCGTCGTCCGTATGAGGACCAGGCTGATATCCGTGCGTGGTGGAGCGTTCCTGTCCGGGCTGCTGCTGGCCCTGTCCACGACCGCGCTGGTGGCCGCCCCGCAGGCGTCGGCCGCCACCGGCGTCGCCGCCGTGGCCGAGGCCCTCAAGGAGGGCCCGGTCTATGTCGATCCGCGCGCCGCGGCGCAGCTGCCGCAGGCCGAGGCGGACGCGCTCGCCCGGAAGATCAAGGACGCGGACAAGCCGGTCTTCGTGGCCGTGCTCCCGGCCACCGCCGAGTTCCCGCCGGACAAGGTGCTGCGCGCCGTCCGCGCCGAGACCGGCATCACCGGGCTGTACGCGATCCGCCTCGGCGACGGCTTCGACGCCGGAGCCGACCGCAGGGTGATGCCCACCGATGCCGTACGCAACCTCAGTGAGGCCGTGAAGACCGGCGGGCCGGTGGACGCGGGCACCCAGCTGAACAACTTCGTGGACCAGGCCCTGACCCAGACCAAGGGCAGCGCCCCGGCCTCCTGGGGCACCCCCGGCGCCGGGAGCGGCGTACCGGTGGGCGGGCTGATCACCCTCGGCGCGGTGGCCGCGATCGGCGGCGGCGGGGCCTACGCGCTGGCCCGGCGCAGCCGGCGGAAGAAGGAGGAGACCCGGCGCGAGGCCGTGGAGCGCCTGCGGGTCGTCGTCGACGAGGACATCACGGCCTTCGGTGAGGAACTGGAGCGGCTGGACTTCCGCCCCGGCGAGCCCGGCGCCGACGACGCCATGCGCGCGGACTACGAGCAGGGGCTCGACTCCTACGAGAAGGCCAAGCAGATCATGGCCGCGGTGCGGTATCCGGAAGAGGTCAAGGGTGTGACCCAGGCCCTGGATGACGGGCGCTTCGCGCTGGCCAGCCTGGACGCCCGCCGGGAGGGGCGGCCGCTGCCGGAGCGCCGCGCGCCCTGCTTCTTCGACCCGCGGCACGGGCCGAGCACCGAGGACGCCACGTGGGCCCCGCCCGCCGGGGCCTCCCGGACGGTGCCCGTCTGTTCGGCCGACGCCGTGCGGCTGCGGGACGGCCTGGACCCGGAGGTCCGTACGGTCGAGACCGGGAGCGGGCGGCGGCCCTACTACGACGCCGGCCCGGCGTACGGCCCCTGGGCCGGCGGCTACTTCGGCGGCGGCATTCTGCCCGGCCTGCTGGTGGGCACCATGCTCGGCTCGATGATGTCCACCCCCGCCTACGCCGCGGACTTCGGCGGGGGAGCGGGCGACGGCTTCGCGGGCGGCGACGTCTCCGGGGCCGACTTCAACCCGTCCGACTTCGGGGGCGGGGACTTCGGCGGCGGAGGCGGCTTCGACGGCGGAGGGTTCGGCGGTGGCTTCGACGGCGGGGGCGGCTTCTAGCCGGCCTGCTTGATGGCGGAGATGTCGAAGGTCAGCTTCACCTTGTCGCTGACCACGACGCCGCCGGTCTCCAGCGCCGCGTTCCAGGTCAGGCCCCAGTCCGAGCGGAGGATGTCGGCGCTGCCCTCGAAGCCGACGCGCTGGTTGCCGTAGGGGTCGGTGGCGGAGCCGTTGAACTCCAGGTCGATGGAGAGCGGCCGGGTGACGTCCTTGATGGTCAGGTCGCCGGTGATCCGGTAGGTGTCCCCGCCGAGGAAGGCGGCCGCGGTGGAGCGGAAGGTCATCTCCGGGAAGGTCTCGGCGTCGAAGAAGTCGGCACCGCGCAGGTGGGCGTCGCGGTCGGCGATGCCGGTGTCCACGGAGGCGATCCGGACGCCGATGGCGGCCGTGGAGCGGGCCGGGTCGGAGCCGTCCAGGTGGAGGGTGCCCTCGTGGTCGGCGAAGGAGCCGCGGACGTTGGTCACCATGGCGTGGCGGACGGTGAAGCCGATGCTGCTGTGCGCGGGGTCGATGGCGTAGTCGCCGGTGAGGGCGGCGAGGGCCGGGTCCACCTCCAGGGTGGCGACGGCGGTGTCCTGGCTGCGGCGGGTGAAGAGGCCCATGATGTACTCCTTGAAAGTTCAACGACTTTGACACCAATGACACTAGAACCATTCCGTTGAAATTTCAACCACTGCGGGGCGGGCCGGTGGTTTCTGTGAAGGTCCTACAAACGGGGATGGCTCCATCTGGCGGAGTCCTTAATTCCCAGGGCTGTTCTGTGCGGGCCGGACAGCGGAAGACTCCGGAGACTGTGCGGAATGAACGGAGGTTTTTCATCACGATCTTCGTAAGGTCGGTACATGACCGTTGTGGACCAGATCCCGAGCGAGCCGACGGACGCCCGCGGGCGCGTGGCCGAGCTGCACTCCCTCCGCGAGCAGGCCCGGCGCGGCCCCAGTGACCGCGCGACCGAGGCCCAGCACGCCAAGGGCAAGCTGACCGCCCGCGAGCGCATCGCGCTGCTCCTCGACGAAGGTTCCTTCAAGGAGGTCGAGCAGCTGCGCCGGCACCGGGCGACCGGCTTCGGCCTGGAGGCCAAGAAGCCCTACACCGACGGTGTCATCACCGGCTGGGGCACCGTCGAGGGCCGCACGGTCTTCGTCTACGCGCACGACTTCCGCATCTTCGGCGGCGCCCTGGGCGAGGCCCACGCCACGAAGATCCACAAGATCATGGACATGGCCATCGCGGCCGGTGCCCCGCTGGTCTCCCTCAACGACGGCGCCGGAGCCCGTATCCAGGAGGGCGTCTCCGCCCTCGCCGGCTACGGCGGCATCTTCCAGCGCAACACCAAAGCCTCGGGCGTCATCCCGCAGATCTCCGTGATGCTGGGCCCGTGCGCCGGCGGCGCCGCGTACTCCCCGGCCCTCACGGACTTCGTCTTCATGGTCCGCGAGACCTCGCAGATGTTCATCACCGGCCCGGACGTGGTCCGCGCGGTGACCGGCGAGGAGATCACCCAGAACGGCCTCGGCGGCGCCGACGTGCACGCCGAGACCTCCGGCGTGGCGCACTTCGCCTACGACGACGAGGAGACCTGCATCTCCGAGGTGCGCTACCTCATCTCGATGCTGCCCTCCAACAACCGCGAGAACCCGCCGGTCCACGAGACCTCCGACCCGGCCGACCGCCGCTCGGACGTCCTGCTCGACCTGGTCCCCGCGGACGGCAACCGCCCGTACGACATGCACAAGGTCATCGAGGAGCTCGTCGACGACGGCGACGTCCTGGAGATCCACGAGCGCTGGGCCCGCAACATCATCTGCGCCCTGGCCCGCATGGACGGACAGGTCGTCGGCATCGTCGCCAACCAGCCCGCCCACCTGGCCGGCGTCCTCGACATCGAGGCGTCCGAGAAGTCCGCGCGCTTCGTCCAGATGTGCGACGCCTTCAACATCCCGATCATCACCCTGCTGGACGTCCCCGGCTTCCTGCCGGGCGTCGACCAGGAGCACGGCGGCATCATCCGCCACGGCGCCAAGCTGCTCTACGCGTACTGCAACGCCACCGTCCCGCGGATCTCGCTGATCCTGCGCAAGGCGTACGGCGGCGCGTACATCGTCATGGACTCCCAGTCCATCGGCGCCGACCTCACCTACGCCTGGCCCACCAACGAGATCGCCGTGATGGGCGCCGAGGGCGCCGCGAACGTCATCTTCCGCAAGCAGATCGCCGACGCCGAGGACCCCGAGGCCATGCGCACCCGCATGGTCAAGGAGTACAAGGCCGAGCTGATGCACCCGTACTACGCGGCCGAGCGCGGCCTCGTCGACGACGTCATCGACCCCGCCGAGACCCGCGAGGTGCTGGTCAGCGCCCTCGCGATGCTCCGCAACAAGCACGCCGATCTGCCGTCCCGCAAGCACGGCAACCCGCCGCAGTAACCGCGAAGGAGATCTGCCACCCCATGACCCACGCCACCGACACCCTGCTGCGCGTCGAAAAGGGCAACGCCGAGCCCGAGGAGCTGGCCGCGATCACCGCGATCCTGCTCGCCCGCGCCGCCGCCACGCCCGAGGGCACCGCGGTCCGCGTGCCCCGTCAGGCCGGCTGGCGCCGCCTGGAGCGCACCCCGGGCTTCCGCGCCCCGCACAGCTGGCAGGGCTGAGCCCGCACGCCGCGAAGGCCCCGCACCCTCTCCAGGGTGCGGGGCCTTCCGCGTACCACCGCCCGGAGGCCCGCCCGCCGGGGCATGCCGAAGGCCCCCGCGCCACAGGGAGACGCGGGGGCCTTGGGTACGGCGGGGGAGCGCTGCTACCGCAGGCGCGCCATGAGGGCGTGCTCGACGAGCGTGATGAGGGCGCTCTTGGCGTCCGCGCGGTGGCGGGCGTCGGTGGTGATGATGGGGGCGTCCGGGCCGATCTGCAGGGCCTCGCGGACCTCCTCCGGCGTGTAGGGCTGGTGTCCGTCGAAGCCGTTGAGGGCGATGACGAAGGGGAGGCCGCTGTTCTCGAAGTAGTCGACGGCGGGGAAGCAGTCGGCGA
>NZ_JBEYVX010000090.1:0-24192 GCF_040644195.1 Streptomyces sp. NPDC047014
ATCAACTCGGGCTCGCGCGCCGCGGGCCGGCCCGTGTGGTCGGTGATGCGCGCGATCTCGGTGATACGGGTGAGTCCGTGGGCGGCGTCGCATCGAGGGGCGCGAGGATGCGGAGCGCGAGGGGGAGGCCGCCGCTGAGCTCCACGACGGAGTCGAGGGCGGAGGCCAGGGCGGCCGGGTCCCCGGCCGCGGGGAGGGGCGCGGGCGCGGCGACCCTGAGCAGCTCGGCCGCCTCGGCGGCATCCAGCCGCTCCACGGGCAGCTGATGCACCCAGGCGGCGAGATCCGCCGGCAGCTCCATGGGCGCGCGGGCGGTGACCAGCACCAGACTCTCGGACCGCTCGGGCACCAGCACCCGCACCTGCTCGGCATCGACGGCGTCATCGAGCAGCACGGTGACGGGCAGCCCCTGCAGGTGCTGGTGATACAACTCCCCGAGCCGCCGGACCTGCTGCTCAGCACTGGCCCCTTCCCGGAACAGCAACTGCTCACGGGGTGCGCCGAGCCGATTGAGCAGGTGCAGCAGGGCTTCACGGGTGGAGAGGGGGGCGGGGGGCTCGGGGGTGGGGCTGGCCGCGCCACCGGCTCCGGCGCCCGCGGCGGCGGGGGCTCCGGTCTCGGCCCTTGCGCCAGCGCCCGGCCCGCCGCCTGTGCCGAGGCCCGGCTCGACGGCCGCGCCTGCCCCGGTGTCGGACCCGGCGCCCGCGCCGATGCCCGTACCGGGGTCAAGGCCGATGCCTGTGCCGGGGCCCGCCTCCGGGCCTGTTCCGGCGTATGCCGCCGTACCTGGGGCGGCGCCCGCGCCGGTGCTCGTACCTGCCCCCGCACCGGTCCCGGTGGTGTCTGCCGCAGTGCCCGCGCTGGCGCTCGTACCGGTACCCGCAGACGCACGCGGCCCCGCGGCCGGGCCCGGTTCCGGGCCGGGGGAGCCGCCGCGAAGGTCTACCACGCAGGCGCCGCGGAACTGGTCGCGCAGCGCGTGGGCCGCGCGGAGGGCCAGGGTGGTGCGGCCCACGCCCGGCTCGCCGTACAGGACGACCACCACCGGGCGGGTCTCCGTACTCGCCCGCGCCGCCTGCACCCACTGCGCGATCCGGGTCAGCTCAGCCCGCCGCCCGGTGAACCGGCCCGCCGAGTCCGGGAGTTGCCCGAAGGACTGCTCCAGCGCACTGCGCCGCCGCGCCTCCGCACTGCGGTCCACGCCGCGCAGCTGCGACGCCGACCGCGCCCGCGTCATCGAGACCCCGGCCGCCGGCCGCGGCGCCCGGGCCGCGGCCGCCACCGCGCGCTGCTGCTCCAGGAAGGGCCGTATCCCGCGTACCTCCAGCGCCGTCAGCCACTGCAGCCTCAACTGTTCGGCCCCGCCGGGGCGTCCCAGCTCCCCGGCCCTCCGGTTCGCGGCCGGCAGGTGCAGCGCCGTCACCTTCACCACCGTGGCCACCGCCCCGGCGACCCCCACCACGGCCCCGGCCGTGAGCGCCGTACCCGCCGCGACCCCGAGCGACAGGTCCGCCCCGACGGCGGTCGCGGCCGCCACCGCCGTGACCAGGGCCGCGGTGGACGTGTTGCCGCGCCGGAACGCCTCCCCGAGCGACTGCTCCCCGGCCGCGGCCTCGTCCAGGGCCCGTACGTACGCCTCGTACTCCGGCGCCGCACTCGCGGCGAGCGAGTCCAGCGCCTCCCGCCCCCGCGCCAGCAGCACCGCCCGCTCCACCCCGGCACCGGCGGCATCCACCCCGCCGGGCCCCCGCCGGACGGCCTCGTCCACAGCCCGCTCCAACAGGCGCTCGGCCTCACCGCGATGGCTGTCCCGCATCGGCATCCCCCTCAGAGAGCTCCGGCAACGATCCCCAAGTGTCCTGCGGGACAGCCCCGGACGCGAGGGAATCTGAGCTAGTTCAGAGGGAACCGCCTCCCCGGAGCGAAACGGCCAACTTGCCAGCCATGGCTCACAGATGACGTCCCTCCAATAGCTACTCCGCCCGCACTACCGCTCCGCATAGCGCAGGAACTGCCACCCCAGTACGGCCAGGGTGAGCGTCTGCGCGACGGAGACGACGACAAGTACGGGCTGAGCGACGGGAGAACGCCAGAACCCGGCCACACAGATCATTGGTAAGGCGATGTAGGTCAACAGATCCACAGCGGTCTGCAGCCGTTTACGCGTGGTGCGGCCGGCATCGGCGCGGTGGTAGATCTCCCAGCCGAACACCGCCCTCGGGGTGGCGCTGAGCTCACCCAGCCGCGGGCCCAGCTGGTCGCGGATGTAGCAGCCGATCGACGTGATCTTCTCGTCGTTGATCAGGTAGGTCCAGCCGAGGATCAGGCAGATCACGGGCACGGCGAGCAGCAATTGAGGCCGCCCGCTCTGGACGGTGATCGCTATGACCCCGGTGGCCGCGGCGAGTGTGAAGTAGAGCAGGTTGTCCCGGAACCCTATTCGGGTCTTCTGTTCCTCCTTGATGCAGTGGTATTCAGCCAGCAGGAATGTGCTCTCGGTGACGTCATCTGTGGTGGCCACGGCCACCTCCTCAGCTCAGGTCGAGAGTGGGCCGACGAACGGGCGGGCAGGAATCCGGAGCCTCAGTCCCTGCCCGCCCCCGCCACGATCCAGGGTGCTCAGTCGGTGGTGTCGAAGGGCGGCAGGTTTCTCGGGTTGTTGCGTTCGATCCAGCCCTTTCCGTCCGCCGCGATCCCTTCCAGCAAACGGAAGGTATGGATGAAACCAGCCGCATTGAGGTTGATCTCGGTGATTTCCTGGGCGTTCTCGTCCGGAGCCAGTTGATGGGAGTCCGCGTCCTTGACGCGAATGTTCCTGGCCGGGCCGTTCGTGAGGACGAGTTCCAGCTCATAGCTGGCCTGGGCGCTTTCCGTCACCTGTACCGAGGACAACGCCTCGAATCGGTAATTGCTGCGCTGCTCGTCGCCACGCTTCGCGTCGGTGAAATCGATCTCCGAGCTGATTTCACGTACGCCCTCCTGGGTGACCAGGAAGAGCCGGAAACTGTAGCGCGAGTATCGCCACGGGCCGCGCCGCGCCCGCCCCCGCTTGTAGGGGCGTGCGGGTGTCACCAGGATGGTGTGGGTGATCAGGTCCCGCCAGGTGAGCTGGTAGTGCCGGAGCGCTTCGTCGATGAACAGCGTCTTGTCGCAGGTGAGCCAGGTCTCCATCTCCTGCTCACTGGGGCGCATGCTGTCCAGGTAGGATTTCCAGCTCTCGTATGCGGCCTGCCGTGCATTCAGTCGCTCGTTGAATTCCTCGTTCTCCCTGACCA
Source organism: Streptomyces sp. NPDC047014 (assembly GCF_040644195.1). Lineage (NCBI taxonomy): Bacteria > Bacillati > Actinomycetota > Actinomycetes > Kitasatosporales > Streptomycetaceae > Streptomyces > Streptomyces sp. NPDC047014. The sequence continues at coordinate 3,276 of NZ_JBEYVX010000090.1, forward strand.
GCCGATTCTCTTCACGCTGGGCCTCCAGCCAAGAGGAAGTGGCCGCTTTCCCGGACCAGGCCATGCCGGCGGCGGCCAGGACGGCGAGCAGAGACCCCGAGGGGCCGGCACCCGAGGCGGCTGTTCCGAGCAGGGACAGCCCGGTGATGCCGAGAACGACGAGGGCGATCACGGACAGGGCTTTCGCCACCACCGCACTCTGGTTCTGCCCGCCGTTATCGAAGAGGGTGCCGTTGTTGTGGCGGTTCCGGGCGTCCTCGGCGAGGTAGCGGATCAACCAGTTGACCCGGTCCACGCTGATGCGGCTCTCGCGGTAGAGGAGCGCGATCTCGGCGGCCAGGCTGCCGCGCACGTGGACGGTGTACCCGAGCCATTCCTGCGAGGCGAAGCCGTGGGGCACACGGGTCGCGAAATAGTGCTCGAACGAATGACGGACGCGGTCGGTGAACCCGTCCCGGGGAGCGGCGGGATCGCGCATGGGCGGGATCTGGGGCTCGGCCGTAGGAGTCGGGCGGTGGTCCTGGAGACACCACTGGCGGCCGAAATGGGCCGCGGCCAGACCCGCGCCGAGCGCCACCAGCAGCTCTACGACTGCCTCAGCCGGATCCGCGACCAGCGCCGTGATCCAGAGGAACGCACTGCCGACGACGAACAAGCCCGCTCGGACCGGGAACGCCGCTTGGGCGGCGGCAGCGGTGCTCGGGCGGGGCGACATGGCCCGCGGCCCGATCGGGTCGGCTTCGAAGTAGGCCCAGATCCGCTGTATCCGGTCGTTGCCGAACCGGTCCCGCTCCGCCCGTTCGCGATTCTCCGCCCACAGGCTGTCCTTGAGCCCTCCGGTGAGGACGAGGTCGAGGTGGCGGAGGATTCCCTCACGCTGGCGGGCCGGCAGGGCCCGCAACCGCTCCAGTGCGCGTTCCGTGTCGCCGTCCGCGGTGCTGAGCATCGCCAGCAGCTCGAATGTGATGCGCAGGGCATCCTTCCACTCTCCCTCGGCGTAGGTCCGTACGAGCTGGGAGGCGCGGTGCAGCTGCTGCAGTTCTTCGGGGTTGAGGTCGTGATAGGCGCGCGTACTGAGCATGGCGAGCACCCAGTGGAAACGGACCTCTGCGCTGTCGAATTCGTGGGCGATCGCATCGGCGATCATCTCGCGGGCCCGGCTGGAGATGCCATCCTCCAGCAGCCGCACGCCTACCCGGTACTTCTCCTGGGGAGAGGCGTCCGGATGGACGAAATAGACATTGGAATTGTGTACGGTCTCGGCCTGGATTCCGATGGTGGAGTCGTAGGCGCTGTTGTGTGCGCCATTGCTGCCGTTCATGCCGCCCCACCCGCCGCCGCGACCAGGGGAGCCAGTTCGGCCACCAGCGCCGGACAGTCCGCGATCAGGCCACGTAACCTCTTGAGCGTCATGGCCGTCCGCTTCGACGATTCGTGGGTGTTCTCCCGAGCGGTCCGGCGGGCGGAGTCCAGATCGGCCAGTGCTTCCCGGCAGGTGTCGTCGTCCAGAGCGCCCTCGGCGTGGTGGCGGATCAGGTGCAATCGAAAGCCGTCGAGTTCCGCGACCAGGTCCTTCGGGCCGCTGGTCGCCTTCGGGCCCGTGCCCAGGTGGACGCTGCTGTTCCTGACGGAGCCGCCCATGATGCCGACGGTGCTGCCGTGGGCGACATTGCTGATGTGCTCTGCGCGCCGGTCGCCCGAAGGGGTTCTGCCGGTCCACGGCGTGGTCATCTGCGTCTGTTCCTTCACTAGTTCCACCGCCAGCTGTGTGGCGAAGGCCGCGGCGTTCGCCGCGGCCCGCGGCTGCCAGTTACGGTCCTCCGCGCTGCTCTTCGTGCCGTCGGCCCGGTCGCTGATGCCCCGGATAATCGCCACGGGCGCTCCGTTGAGATGACCGGCCTGTGCCACACCGGCGGCCTCCATCTCGATCGCGAGGGCATCGTTGTAGTGCTGCCGGATCCACCGCGCCTCGGCGGAGATCTTCGAGTTCTGTACGATCTCGCCGGCTGCGATCGCGCCGAAGCGCACCTGCGGGGCGGACCCCTCGCCGGTGGTGTCGTCGGCCCAGTTGTTCGCGCGGGCGAGGTGCGAGCCGAGCTGGCTGATGGCGTGCGGAGCCTCCCATACCCGGGGGCGGGCTTTGAGCCCGTCGTCCTCGCTGGTGCCGCCGTGGTAGGCGTACACGTGTGTCGCCATCACCACGTCACCCAGCCTGGCGGTCTCCCACAGGGCACCGGCGACGCCGACGAACAGCACGGCCACCGGCGAGAACTCCTGGATCGCGCGCTCGGCGAGCACCGCGGCGGAATGGTTGCCCTTCTGCGTCACAGCGAGGGCGATACGACATGAGGTGCCCTCCACGGCTCCCACCTCGAACCGGGTGCCACGCCCATGGAGGTGTACTTCCGGGCCGGTCATTTTCCGGCGCACGGCCTGGTATTCGAGATTGAGGGCGGTGAGAATCACCACCAGGTCTTGCGACATCTATTCCTCTTCCCCTCTCGATGTCTCTTCCGCCGTGGACGGCACAGGTCGGATCAGCGGGGGGAACAGGACGGTCTTCGGTCCGGCCCGGTACAGCCGCGCGGGCCGTCCCCCCGTGGCTCTGCGGTCCGATCCAGCGGGGACGATGAACCCCTTTGTGGCCTGGACCTTCCGGTAGAAATTGCGGGTGTCGAGCTCGGTGCCCCAGACTGCCTCGTACACCTGCTGCAGCTCCGTTATGGAGAAGGCTTCGCCGCAGAACGCGGTGGCCAGTGCCGAGTATTCGAGCTTGGTACGCGCCTGCTCGATGCCGTCCGCCGCGATCCGGCGATGGTCGAAGGCCAGTTCCAACTCGCCGGACAAGATGGACTCCGCCGGGACCCACGCGGCATCGGTGGCGTCCGTTCCCGCGACCGGATCGGGGAGTTCCGGCGCAATCGCCAAGTGTGCCACGGAGACCACCCGGCCCCGTGGATCACGGCCCGATTTCCCGTAGGTGCCCAGCTGTTCGAGGTGCACCCGGCCGGCGGTCAGGGCGGTCTCCTCGCGCAGCTCGCGGTGAGCGGCGTCCAGGATCTCCTCGCCGTTGTGATTCAGGAAGCCGCCGGGCAGGGCGAGCATGCCGCGGAAGGGCTCTTCGCCCCGCTCCACGAGCAGCACACACAGCTGACCTTCGCGGAGCGTGAGGATCACGAGGTCGACAGTCAGCAGCACGGAAATTGGTGACCATGTATCAGCCTGCATGCCCTGTAACGTACTTCAGTTACTGTCACTCGCACAAGAAGTGTGCGGACATAGCTTTTGCCGGGCTCGCAGGTGCTTGGGTCGCGGTCGAACCGCCCCACGACCAGTTGGCCCCAGGCGTCCGCCGGGGCCAGGTCGCCCCCCTGCCGGAGGGGCTGTGGGTGCTTTCGGGTCCTTCTGCCGAGATCAGGTGAGAGGGTGCGTGGCCTTCCGGTTAGGACGTCAAGACGACGACGGCGTCGCGTCCTCGGCACCCGGCCTGGTGAAAGAGGCGGCCTTCGCCACCAGGGCGGCGAGTTCCGGGTTTTCCGCGAAGTGGCGGGCCTGGACCTGGTCGATCTTCGTCTTCATGTCGGGGTCGGTGGAGTCCGTGATGTCGAATGCCTCGAACCGGGCCAGGAGGCCGATGCCCTCCAGCTCCAGCCGCAGGTGCGCCGGGTGGTTCAGGTAGGCGTAGTAGCCGTCGAGGTCTTCGAGCACGAAGACGGCCCGTACGCGAAGTCCCCGCTCGGGTGCGGGCCCACCACGTACGACTTCACCGCGGGGCAGGTCTCCCCGACCTCGCGCAACAGGTCCAGGCAGGACTGGAGTTGCTGCTCACTCAGGCCGGGCTTGGGCGTAAGGCGGTTGATGTGGAAGATCACGGTCTTCTCCTCGGAGGGGTGGGGCCAGCGCGCATGGTGGGCGGCGCCTCGGTGAGTTGAAGGTAGGAGCGGCGCCCCGAGCGCCGGAAGGAGTAGATTTTTCTGACACTGTCAAGGCGCCTATACGGTGTCCGGATGACTACGCCGTTACGCAGCCGCCGCCGGGCCGTCGCCGTCCAGGAGATCCTGGACGCGGCACACGAGCATGTCGCCGAGCACGGACCGGGCGGGCTGGCGCTCCGCGCCGTCGCGCGCGGCCTCGGGATGACGGTCCAGGCGCTCTACCACTACTTCCCCAGCCGCGCCGACCTGCTGACCGCGCTGATCACCCGCGCCTACGAGGAGTTGGCCGACGCCGTGGAGACGGCGATCGAGGGCGCCGCCGAAGCCGGCACCGATACCGGCACCGGCACCGGCACCGACCGCTTCCTCGCCGCCGCCGAGGGGTTCCGGAGCTGGGCCATCGCCCACCGCGGCCTGTTCGAGCTGCTCTACGGCACACCCCTGCGCTCCTACGCGGCGCCCACCGGTGGCGGCACCACCGACGCCGCCCGCCGGCTGGCCCCGCTCTTCGTCCACGCGCTCTACGACGGCCTAAGCCCCGAGCAGCTGGACGCCGTGGACTTCGATCCGATCAGCCCCGCCCTCCGGGCCCACCTCGGCGGGCTGCCGCCGGAAGTGCTGGAAGGGCTCCCGCCCCCGGCCGCGGCCCTCTTCGTCAGCGTGTGGGCCCATGTCCACGGCCTGATCGCCCTGGAGGCGTTCGGCCACACCACCTTCATCGAGCCGCTGCCCGACCTCTTCCGCCTCTCCGTCCGGAACCTGCTCGTCGACGCCCGCCGCCGCATGGGCCTGCACAGCGCCTGATTCCGGCCACGCACCACCCCTAACCCTCTAACTCCACTTGACAGGTTAGGCACCCCAACGCCATGGTGGGTGATGTCAGTAACCCCCGAAGCCCGCCTGAGGAGTTAGGTATGACTGTCGTCCACCACCGGTACGCCACCATCCGCGGCCGGCGCCTCTTCTACCGCGAGGCCGGCCCCGTCGACGCCCCCGCCGTGGTCCTGCTGCACGGCTTCCCCACCAGCTCGTTCATGTTCCGCGACCTCATACCCGCCCTCGCCGACCGCTATCACGTCATCGCCCCCGACCACCTCGGCTTCGGCCTCTCCGACGCCCCCGCGGCCGACGAGTTCGACTACACCTTCGACGCGCTGGCCGATCTCACCGCCGGCCTCCTCGACGAGCTGGGCCTGACCCACTACGCGATCTACGTGCAGGACTACGGCGCCCCCGTCGGCTGGCGCCTCGCCCTCGCCCGCCCCGGCGCGATCACGGCGGTCATCACGCAGAACGGCAACGGCTACGACGCCGGCTTCGTAGAGAGCTTCTGGGCGCCGGTACGGGCGTACCAGCGCGAGCAGTCCCCCGAGAACGAGGCACGCATGCGGGAGGCGCTGTCGCTGGAGGGCATCAAGTGGCAGTACGTCACCGGCGTCCCGGACGAGAGCGTGGTCAGCCCCGACACGTGGCACCACGACCACGCCCTGGTCTCCCGCCCGGGCAACGACCTCGTCCAGCTGGCCCTGTTCCGCGACTACGCCACCAACTCCCCGCTCTACCCGAAGCTCCACGGCTACCTGCGGACCCACCGCCCGCCGGTCCTGGCGGTCTGGGGCCGCAACGACCTCATCTTCGGCCCGGACGGCGCCCGCGCCTTCGCCGACGACGTCCCCGACGCCGAGATCCACCTCCTCGACGGCGGCCACTTCCTGCTGGAGAGCGCCGGCAGCGCCGTCGCCGCCCTCATGCACGACTTCCTCGACCGCGCCACAGCGGCACACCGCACAACCGGCCGCCCCGACGCCTCCGCCTGAGCCCCCGACGCGCACGGCCGCCCGCCGTCCGGCGGCTCCTCGGGTCGGGAAGGTCGCTGTGAGAGGCTGGCCCGCATGAACCGGCTGGCTGGTACGACCTCGCCTTATCTGCTGCAGCACGCTGACAACCCCGTCGACTGGTGGCCCTGGGAGCCGGAGGCGTTCGAGGAGGCACGGCGGCGGAACGTGCCCATTCTGCTGAGCGTCGGGTACAGCTCCTGTCACTGGTGTCATGTCCTCGCGAGCGAATCCTTCGAGGACGAGCGGGTCGCGGCGTTCATGAACGAGCACTTCGTCAACATCAAGGTGGACCGCGAGGAGCGGCCCGATGTCGACGCCGTTTACATGGAGGCCGTGCAGGCAGCCACCGGGCAGGGCGGGTGGCCCATGACCGTGTTCCTCACCGCCGATGCCGAGCCCTTCTACTTCGGGACGTACTTCCCGCCCGAGCCCCGCCACGGCATGCCCTCCTTCACGCAGGTGCTCGAAGGCGTGCGGGATGCCTGGGTGGGGCGGCCCGAGGAGGTCGCCGAGGTCGCGCGGCGGATCGTACGGGACCTCGCCGGGCGGCAGCTCGACTACGGGAAGGCCCTCGCCCCCGGCGCCGAGGAGCTGGCGGGGGCGCTGCTCGGGCTGACGCGGGAGTACGACGCCACGCACGGCGGATTCGGCGGCGCGCCGAAGTTCCCGCCGTCCATGGTGCTGGAGTTCCTGCTGCGCCACCACGCCCGCACCGGCTCCGAGGGCGCGCTCCAGATGGCGGCCGACACCTGCGAGTCCATGGCCCGCGGCGGGATCTACGACCAGCTCGGCGGCGGGTTCGCGCGGTACGCGGTGGACCGGGAGTGGGTCGTCCCGCACTTCGAGAAGATGCTGTACGACAACGCCCTGCTCTGCCGGGTCTACGCCCACCTCTGGCGGGCCACCGGCTCCGATCTGGCGCGGCGCGTGGCCCTGGAGACCGCCGACTTCATGGTCCGGGAGCTGCGCACCGCCGAGGGCGGTTTCGCCTCGGCGCTGGACGCCGACAGCGAGGACCCGCTGACCGGGGAGCACGTGGAGGGCGCGTACTACGCCTGGACCCCCGCGCAGCTGCGCGAGGTGCTGGGCGACGCCGACGGGGAGCTGGCCGCCGGCTGGTTCGGGGTGACCGAGGAGGGCACCTTCGAGCACGGCACGTCCGTGCTGCAACTGCCCCAGGACGGGCCCGTGGCGGACGCGGCGGTCTTCGCCGGGATCAGGGAGCGGCTGCTGGCCGCCCGCGGCCGGCGGCCCGCGCCCGGCCGGGACGACAAGGTCGTCGCCGCGTGGAACGGCCTGGCGGTGGCCGCGCTCGCCGAGTGCGGGGCCTACTTCGACCGGCCCGACCTGGTGGAACGTGCCACCGAGGCCGCCGACCTGCTGGTACGGGTGCACTTCGACGCCACCGGCGGCCGGGCCCGGCTCACCCGGACCAGCAAGGACGGCCGCGCCGGGGCCAACGCCGGGGTGCTGGAGGACTACGGCGATGTCGCGGAGGGCTTCCTCGCGCTGGCGGCGGTGACCGGCGAGGGCGTCTGGCTGGAGTTCGCCGGCTTCCTCCTCGATCTGGTCCTCGACCGCTTCACCGCCGAGGACGGCTCGCTGTACGACACCGCGCACGACGCCGAGCGGCTGATCCGCAGGCCGCAGGACCCTACGGACACCGCCGCGCCCTCCGGCTGGACGGCCGCCGCGGGCGCACTGCTCTCGTACGCCGCCCACACCGGCTCCGAGGCGCACCGTACGGCGGCGGAGCGCGCGCTCGGAGTGGTGCAGGCGCTCGGGCCGCGGGTGCCGCGCTTCATCGGGCACGGGCTGGCGGTCGCGGAGGCGCTGCTCGACGGGCCCCGCGAGGTGGCGGTCGTCGGTCACCCGGAGGATCCGGCGCTGGCCGCGCTGCACCGTACGGCGCTGCTGGCGACGGCTCCCGGGGCGGTGGTGGCGGCCGGTCCGCCGGGTGCGGAGGAGGACGGCGGCGGGGAGTTCCCGCTGCTCGCCGGGCGGACCCTGGTGGAGGACCGGCCGGCGGCCTACGTCTGCCGGCACTTCGTCTGCGCGCGGCCCACCACGGACCCGGCCGAACTGGCCCAGCAGCTGGGGGCGGTGCGCCCGTAGAACGCCGGCCCCCGCCCGCAGAAGCCCCGGCGGGCGGGGCCCCGCCCGCGCAAGCCCCGGCCCCGCCCGTCAGTGCTGGTAGGCGGCGATCGAGATGCCGACGTAGTGCGCCACGAACGCCGCCAGGGTCAGCGAGTGGAAGACCTCGTGGAACCCGAAGAACCGCGGTGACGGGTTGGGCCGCTTCATGCCGTAGATGACGCCGCCCGCGCTGTAGAGCAGCCCGCCGACGATCACCAGCACCAGGACGGCGATCCCGCCGGTGCGCATGAAGTCGGGGAGGAAGAAGACGGCGGCCCAGCCCATCGCGATGTAGCAGGGGGTGTAGAGCCATCGCGGGGCGCCCACCCAGAACACGCGGAAGGCGATCCCGGCCGCGGCGGCGATCCACACCGCCCACAGCAGGGTCCGGCCGGTGGAGGGCGGGAGCAGCAGCACGGTCAGCGGTGTGTACGTGCCCGCGATGATCAGGAAGATGTTGGCGTGGTCGAGCCGCCGCAGGACGGCCTCGCCGCGCGGTCCCCACGTACCGCGGTGGTAGACGGCGCTCACGCCGAAGAGCAGGCAGGCCGTGAGGATGTACACCCCGCAGGCCACCCGTGCCCGCGTGGAGTCGGTGAAGGCCATGAGGGCCAGACCCGCGACGACCACGGCGGGGAACATCCCGAGGTGCAGCCAGCCGCGCATCAGCGGCTTCTCCTCCAGGGCGGTCTCGACCGCCTCCAGGGCTTCGACGACCGGTGAGGTCTCGGCGACCGGGTCGGCGGCGGCATCAGAAGTCATGCGCGCCATGCTACCTACGGGTCCGTAGGTTCCGGTCAGTGGTCATCGACGGTCGTCGGAGCTCTTCATCTGCCCGTCATCCGTCTTTACGGAAGATTGACGGACGTGGCAATGCTCACGTGAGAGGCCCTCTGGACATATGCGCACATCCACCGGATGATCAGATGAGTGCGGTCGACACCGGATGAGCGGAGCGCGAAGCGTCCGGGTCGCAGCCCCCACGGGGCCAACACCAAACACACCCCTCAACAAGGAGCAATCGTGGCGCGCGAGAACGCGGCTCCCACCAGTTCGACCCTTCCCACCCAGCACGCATCCCTCATCTCCTGGGTGGACGAGATCGCAGCCCTCACCCAGCCGGACCGCGTGGTCTGGTGCGACGGCTCCGAGGAGGAGTACGAGCGCCTGTGCGAGGAGCTCGTCTCGAAGGGGACGTTCAAGAAGCTCGACGAGGCGAAGCGCCCGAACTCCTACTACGCGGCTTCCGACCCGACCGACGTCGCGCGCGTCGAGGACCGTACCTTCATCTGCTCCGAGAAGGAGGAGGACGCGGGCCCGACCAACCACTGGAAGGCCCCGGCCGAGATGAAGGAGATCTTCGCGGGGGAGAAGGGCATCTTCCGCGGCTCCATGAAGGGCCGGACGATGTACGTCGTCCCCTTCTGCATGGGCCCCCTCGGCTCCGAGCTCTCCGCCATCGGCGTCGAGATCACCGACTCCGCCTACGTGGCCGTCGCCATGCGCACCATGACCCGCATGGGCAAGCCCGTCCTCGACGAGCTCGGCACCGACGGGTTCTTCGTCAAGGCCGTCCACACCCTCGGTGCTCCGCTCGCCGAGGGCGAGGCCGACGTGCCGTGGCCCTGCAACACCACCAAGTACATCTCGCACTTCCCGGAGAGCCGCGAGATCTGGTCCTACGGCTCGGGCTACGGCGGCAACGCCCTGCTCGGCAAGAAGTGCTACGCCCTGCGCATCGCGTCCGTCATGGCCCGCGACGAGGGCTGGCTCGCCGAGCACATGCTGATCCTCAAGCTCACCCCGCCGGCCGGCGAGGGCGAGGCGAAGTACATCGCCGCCGCCTTCCCCTCCGCCTGCGGCAAGACGAACCTCGCCATGCTGGAGCCCACGATCCCCGGCTGGACCGTCGAGACCGTCGGTGACGACATCGCCTGGATGCGCTTCGGCGAGGACGGCCGCCTCTACGCGATCAACCCCGAGGCCGGCTTCTTCGGCGTGGCCCCCGGCACCGGCGAGCACACCAACGCCAACGCCATGAAGACCATGTACGCGAACACGGTCTTCACCAACGTCGCGCTCACCCCCGACGGCTCGGACGTCTGGTGGGAGGGCATGACCGAGGAGGCGCCCGCCCGCCTGACCGACTGGAAGGGCAACGACTGGACGCCGGAGTCCGGCACCCCGGCCGCCCACCCGAACGCCCGCTTCGCCGTCCCGGCCTCGCAGTGCCCGACGATCGCCCCCGAGTGGGAGGACCCCAAGGGCGTCCCGGTCTCCGCGATCCTCTTCGGCGGCCGTCGCGCCTCCGCCGTCCCGCTGGTCACCGAGTCCTTCGACTGGAACCACGGCGTCTTCATCGGCTCGAACATCGCCTCCGAGAAGACCGCCGCCGCCGAGGGCAAGGTCGGCGAGCTGCGCCGCGACCCCTTCGCCATGCTGCCGTTCTGCGGCTACAACATGGGCGACTACATGGCCCACTGGGTCAAGGTCGCGGCCGACAAGGACCAGGCCAAGCTGCCGAAGATCTACTACGTGAACTGGTTCCGCAAGAACGACGCGGGCAAGTTCGTGTGGCCCGGCTTCGGCGAGAACAGCCGCGTCCTCAAGTGGATCGTCGGCCGCCTCGACGGCACCGCCGAGGGCACCGAGACCCCCATCGGCATCCTGCCGACCCGGGACTCCCTCGACCTCGACGGGCTCGACCTGCCGGCCGAGGACCTGGACTTCCTCCTCACCGTCGACAAGGAGGTCTGGCGCGAGGAGGCCGCCCTGGTCCCCGAGCACCTCAACACCTACGGCGAGCACACGCCGAAGGAGCTGTGGGACCAGTACCACGCGCTCGTCGAGCGCCTCGGCTGAGCCGGGACACGCCCTGAGGAAGGGCACGCCCTGAGGAAGGGCACGCCCTGAACAAGGGCCAGAAGACGTGGGAGCCCCCGACCAAGCGGCGCCCACCGCTGTGGGAGCCCCCGACCAAGCGGCGCCCACCGCAGCACCGGCCTGTCAGGCGGAGCCTCCGCGCTCCTCCAGATAGGCCGTGTGCGTCTGCTGACGGCGGGCCTCCACCTCGTGGAGGTCCGCCGTCACGCGTCGCGCCTCCTCCCGCAGCAGCCCCAACTGCCGCTCCAGATGCCCCTCCGGGGACGCACCGCCCGGCGCCAGCCGGTCCCACCAGCGCGTGCGGTGGTAGGCGTCCACGCTCTCCGGCACGTCCTGCCGCACCGCGCGCGCGACCGCGTGCACCGCCTCCGGGTCGGCGGCCAGGACCTCGGCCACCCACCCCGGCTCCAGCAGGGCCCCGTACAGCTCCAGCAGCTCCTCCAGTACGCCGCCCGCCTCCGCCGGAAGCTCCTCCTCCGCCAGGTACGCGCGCAGCCGCGCGAAGTCCTCCCGCAGTACGCCGAGTTCCTCGCGCGGACCGAAGGGCGGCGGGGTGGCCCGCTCGGGCGGGGCGATCAGCGCGCCCGCCCCGTACAGTCCGGCGACCACCAGCGGCCAGTACGCCCCCGCCACCCCGGCCAGGGTCAGCGCCAGCCCGGCCAGCCCGCAGGCGGAGCCCGCCAGGTTCTTGCGCGACTCCAGGTAGGCCAGCGCCGCCCGGCCCGCGCCGCTACTGGTAGCCACGGATCTCCTCGAAGGCCCCGGCCAGCGCGCTGTTGCCGCCCGTCGCGTCGAAGAGCCGGCCGCCGGTCAGCTCCGCGATGTGCGTCAGCTGCTTACGGTCCGAGTCGCCGAAGACCACCGCGAACACCGGGGTCCGCTTCTGCGCCTCCGGCAGCGCCGCGTAGAAGGAGTCGAAGTGCTTCGCCCCGACCCCCTCGGTGTTCTCGCCGTCAGTCATCAGCACGATCGAGGTGAAGGCGTCCCCGCCGTTCCCGCCGCCTCCGCTGCCGCCCAGGTGCCGGTAGGCCGCCTCCAGGCTGCTGTAGACGGCCGTGCCGCCCTCCGGCTCCAGCGCCCGCACGTCCGCGCGGATCGCGTCCAGGGCCGCCCCCGGACTGCCCGGTTCCACGGCATGCGTGCTCACCTTCTTCACCGTCGACCCGAAGGACAGCAGCGTGACCTCCTCCCGGTCCCGGAAGCGCCGCCCCGGACCCGAACCGCCCGTCCCCGTCAGGTCGGTGAGCGCCGACCGCAGCCGGCCGATCCGGTCCTCCTCGCCCATCGAACCCGAGGTGTCCAGCACGTACACCGTCCGCGAGGGCCTGCGCAGCTCGTTCTCGTACGAGGCCAGCAGCCCGTCGGCGACCGCCCGCGAGCCGGGGAAGGGCAGCTCGCGCCGCACCGACGCGTCCAGCCCGGCGGCCGGGGCCACCCCGGGCGCCACGGGCCGGCGCAGCGTCCGCTCGGTGATCGCCTTCTGCGCCTCCGGGCCGCGCAGGTACTCCGTCAGCGCGCGCCCCGCGTCCCGGGCCCCCGCCGGGGCCGAGGTGAGCAGCGTCAGCGGGTAGTGGGCCGTCACCACGCCGTCGCGTGGCCGGATCACCGTCAGCGGGGCCCCGGAGCCCTGCGCGTCCCGGTTCATGGAGAGCAGCACCGACTCGTAGTTCACCAGCGCGTCCACGTCCCCGCGCCGGGCGTAGGCGGTGGCCAGCCAGCCGGAGGAGCCCGAGGTCAGCTTCTGCCCGGTGAAGAACTCCTTGAGCCGCGGGGTCGCCGCCCGCACGTCCGCGTCGGTCAGCGCCGCCTGCGCCCCGGACAGCCCCGAGGCCACCGACACCAGCGCCGAAAAACCGGAGTGGGAGCGCACCGGATCGGTCATCCCGTACGTGAGCCTCCCCGCGGCCACCGCTTCGTGCACCGCCGGCCAGGTCACCTCCCCGGGCTGCCAGCCGAGCCGGGCCAGCACCTCCGGCTTCACCCCGAGCGCCACCGGCGAGGACATCACCGGGGTCTCGCTGGACAGCTTCCCCGCCGCCTCGGGCCGCAGCCGCAGGTAGTCGTTGGAGGAGAGCCAGATCGCGTCGAAGCGCCCGTCCGCCGCCCCGGAGGCCACCTGCTCGGCCGCGTCCAGGGTCCCCGACCAGGTCAGCTGCACCTCGATGCCGGTCGCCGCCTTCGCCGCCTTGAGCACCGGCTCCATGTCGGCCAGTTCGCTGGAGGCCAGTACCCGCAGCCGGCCCTCCCGGTACCGGGACTCCTCGGGCGCGGCGTTGTCCCCGCCCGTGCAGGCCGTCAGCAGCCCCAGCACGGCCAGTACGCTCAGCGCGGTCAGCGCGCCCGCCCGCAGCCCTGCCCGGCGCCCGGCCCGCGACTTCGTCCGCGCCCCCGTCCGCCGCCTCATCGGGCACCCCCGTCGAGCACGCCCTCGGCGGTCCGGGTGCGCGCCAGGTACGCCGACGCCGTGCGCAGCTCCCCGGAGAGGGAGTCCACGGTGGCCGCCATGTTCCGGGCCGCCTCCGCGCGGAAGCCGTCGATCGCGTCCAGCGTCTCGTAGATCTGCGCGAACGCGGTCCGCAGTGTCTCCGCCCCGACGGCGGGGTCGGCGGCGATCCGCCGGATCTCCGCGCTCTGCGAGGCCAGCATGCCCGCGTTGCCCCGGATCAGCTCCTCGGTGGTCCCCCGCAGGGCGTCGACCTGCTCGATCACCGCGCGCTGATGATCCAGCGCGGAGGCCAGCATCACCGCGATCCGCAGCGCCGACACGGTCGTCGTCGCGGCCCGGTCCACGCCCTTGATCAGCTCGTCGTTGGTGCGCCGCACCACGTCCATCGCCAGATAGCCCTGCGCGCACACCGCCAGCTGCGTCAGCAGGTCCTGGTGCTTCTGCCGGACGGGGAAGAGCACGTCCGCGCGCAGCACCTCCGCCTCCTGCGGATCGGTGCGCTCCGCCTCGGCGATCCGCCGCTCCACGGCCGCGTCCAGGGCCTCGGTGAGCACCGCGTACTCCTGGAGCCGGCCCATCGTCTCCCACAGCCGGGAACGCTCCGTGTGCAGGGCCGCGTTGTCCCGGCGCAGTTCGTCCTGGCCGCCGCGCAGCGCGCCCACGATCCGGTTCAGCGTGGCCTGCGAGGAGGCGTACTTCGCCACGTGGTCGCGGAAGCGGTTGCCGCCCGGCAGCCTCGCCAGCAGCCGGCGGGCCCCCTTCGCGGGGGTGTCCCGCGGGCCGAGGTCCTCGACGGTGCGCCGCAGCTCCACCAGCGAGCCGGCCACCCGGCCCCGCGCGTCGCCGCCGCCCGCGCCCAGCGACCGTACGGTCCGCTCCAGCATCCGGTTCGACTGCTGGGCGGCGCCCCGGACCTCCGCCGCGCCGAGGCCGGTGATCTCCCCGACCCGGCGGGCGAACTCGGGGGAGCACGTGTCGGTCCCGGCGAGCGAGCCGACGTACTCCCCGGCCCGGCGGGCCATCTCCTCGCGCACGCCGTCCGGCAGCGGCACCAGCCCGGCGGCTCGCTCCGTACGGACGGGCGCGACCGGTTCCGGGGCGCTCAGCACGAGCGGGATCTCCTCGGGAGGAGTCATGGTCATGGTGAAGTCCCCCTAGCCCTTCGCGCGCTGGGCCAGCGCCATCAGGATCGTGACGGTGGGTGTGCCGACCTGCCGGATGCCGGTGAGCCCCGGGTTCAGGTAGGCGCCGTGCGGAGCGGTGGCGGCCGTGAACTCGGCCACCCCGTCCTGCGGGCGGAAGCCGCGCTGCACGGCCAGTTCGCGCAGCCGCGGATCGGTGGCGAGGAGCGTGCCCAGCTCCCTCGCGTCCTCGCTCAGCGGTACGAAGGTGTGCGCGGTGTTGACCGTGGTGTCCGGGTAGAGCACCACCATCGCGCCCGGGTCCTGCCGCTGGAGCAGCAGCGAGGCCACCTGGGACTCGTACACCAGGATCAGCGGTTCGCCGCTGCCGCTGATGAAGGCCCGGAAGGGGTCGTCGGTGCTCGACTCCAGTGCGCCCTGCACCGAGATCAGCTTGCGCATGAGGGGCGCGGTGCGTTCGACCCCGGCGTCGTCGGCGACCACGCCGCCGCCGTTCGCGACGTTGGAGGCGGCGGCCAGATAGAGCGCGCCGGAGTTGGAGGAGGAGGGGTCGGTGGTCTTCACGAACACCGTGCCGGTCAGCTCGGCGTACGGGGCGGACCCCGGCAGCTGCTGCCAGGTCCGGTCCTCGGCGGCGGCCTTGAGGAAGGGGCCCATGAGGAGGGTGCCCACGTTCTTGCCGGTCAGGGTGGCC
Source organism: Streptomyces sp. NPDC047014 (assembly GCF_040644195.1). Lineage (NCBI taxonomy): Bacteria > Bacillati > Actinomycetota > Actinomycetes > Kitasatosporales > Streptomycetaceae > Streptomyces > Streptomyces sp. NPDC047014. The sequence goes on from NZ_JBEYVX010000090.1 coordinate 18,350, forward strand.
AGGCCGTTGGCGGCCAGAACGGCGGCCGCGTGCGGGCGGGCGATGACGACGAGCGGGGAGTAGAAGGGCCGGGTCTCCTGGGCCCCCTTCAACCCGGCCGCCGCGGCGACCTCCTTGGCGGGTTCACTGCTGCTGGGGAAGGCGAAGTCGTACTCCTTGAGGGCGAGCCGGTCCATCGCCCAGGAGCCGGAGGTCTCCGTCTTCACGGTGTAGCCCTTGTCCGCAAGGGCCTTGACGACGTCGGGGTCGCGGAAGAAGTCGGACTTCTCCGAACCGATGACGCCACGCACGGTCTTCGTTGCCGTGGAGTGCGGGTCCTGCCCCTGGAGGACGGCGTAGAGCACGCCGCCGGTCAGGAGGAGGCCCAGGATGATTCCCAGGATGCGTCTCACGGGGGCAGCGTGCTCGCGGAAACCCACATTCCGCGGCGCGTCGCATGAACGGCGGGTGTCCGGACGGTCCCACTTCGAAATGCTGTGTGGGCCCGTGGGTGCTGGTGGGCGGGGCGGCGGCCCGGGAGGATCGGGGGATGGGCGTGAGCGCGTTGAAGTGGCAGGGCTGGCTGGTCGCCCTGGTGGCGGTGGCCGGGCTGCTGGTGTTCGCCCCGCTGGGCCTGTACGTGTGGGCGAGCGGCGGGGCGCCGCCGCCGGAGCCGCCGCGGCCGGCGGTCCAGGACGTACGGGTCACCGGCTGCCGCGTGGACCCGGCCAGCCGGCGGGTCACGGCCGCGGTGGAGGCGCGCGGGCGCGTGGAGGGCGCCGGCGCCTACCTGGTCACGGTGGAGTTCCGCGACAGCGCCGAGGCCGACCCGGCGCGCCGGGCCGCCCAGGCGCTGGTACGGATTCCGGGCGTGGCCCCGGGCGCGGCCGAGTACGGGGAGGCGGTCGGCCCGGTGTGGCCGGTGGCGACGGTGCCCTGGTGCGGGGTGGCCGGCGCGGAGTTCACGCCGGCTCCCGGGGAGGGCGCGCCGGCACCGGCACGCACGGGGGACGTCAGCCGTTGACCTTGATGACGACCGTGCTGCACACCTTGTCCGCGAAGGTCTGCTTCTTCGCATCCCACAGCGGCCACAGCCAGCCGATGTAGCAGGGCAGACCGTCCAGGATGTGCGCCAGCTTGCGCACGAAGGCCATGCCGAAGCCGAGGACGTTGCCGTCGGCCTCGCGGCGCAGGCTGATGCCGACGATCTTCTTGCCGATGGTCTGGCCGGTGGTGCCTTCCTTGTACAGCTGGAAGATCGCCATGCCGATCAGGTACAGCATGCCGATGAGGCTCATGATGCCGGCGACCGTGTCACCGCCCTCGCCGCCGGAGACGGCCGCGCCGATGCCCATCAGCGCGTACATCGGACCGAGGACGATCAGCATGTCCAGCAGGTACCCGCCCACGCGCAGACCCCAGTGGGCCAGCGGCGGCATCCCGGCCGGCATGCCCATGCCCGGGCCGCCCGGCATGCCCTGCTGCGGGTACGCGCCGTACGGCGGCGGGGGCGTCTGCGGCTGCGGGTAGCCGTACTGCGGGGCCGCGCCCTGCGGGGGCTGCTGGGGGTAGCCGTACTGCGGGGGCACACCCTGCGGGGCCTGCTGCGGGTAGCCGGGCTGGCCCTGCGGGGGCTGCTGGCCGTACGGGTTGTTCGGGTCGCCGAAGCTCATGCGCGAGTCTCTCCAGGCTGCTCGATCGGGGACGAAGCGGCATGGAGGAGAGGGAACACACGAGCGGCCTCCCCCGTACTGCCGCGATGTTTTCAGCCGACATCGTTGTTCGCGGCGCGGTGATCTGTCCAATTCAATGCGCGCGCGGCAGCCCGCGTGAGGCCCGGCGAAGGGCTTCCCGGGAGTCATGGCACCCGGTCCGGAGCCTCCGCGGCCCCGGACCGGGGCCGTCTAGTGGGCGCCGGCCAGGTCCCGGTCGGGGTCCCGGTCCGCGGGGGAACCGGGCTCCAGGTCCAGGGACTTGAGGGCGGCGGTGTGCGCGTCCATGCGCTCGGCGGCGAGGATCGCGACGGTGGTGTCGGCGCGGGACGCGGCGACGACCAGGGCGCGGGCGGCGAGATCGTGCGCCCGCCGGTGCAGCGCGCCGATGTCCTGCGCGGGGCCCCGGGCGGCCCGGGTGGGCCGGGTCCCGCGCAGCCGGGCGACCTGGGCGGCGATCCCGTCGGCCGCCTCGCCGAGCCCGAGCTCGTCGGTGACGGCGAGCAGGGCCGCGAGGTGGCCGGCGAGCTGGTTGTCCAGTGCTTCGCCGCGGCTGCTGTGCGGGTAGTCGGCGGGGTCGCCGCCCATGCGCTGGACGACCGACTTCGTGCGGATCGGCTCGTACATGAGGGGCCTCCTGCGTGGTCAGGAGACCATCCTACATTGGATCGGTTCTAAAGTTGAGCTGGGTCCGGATGCTGGTCGGTCGTCCCCACGGGCGGGCCGGCTACAGCTGGCCGTAGCCGTCGAGGAAGTTGCCGATGCGGGTCACGGCATCGGCCAGGTCCTTGGCGTTGGGCAGCGTCACGATGCGGAAGTGGTCCGGCTCGGGCCAGTTGAAGCCCGTACCGTGCACGACCATGATCTTCTCGGCCCGCAGCAGGTCCAGGACCATCTGCCGGTCGTCCTTGATCTTGTAGACGGACGGGTCCAGGCGCGGGAAGGCGTACAGCGCGCCCTTGGGCTTCACGCAGGTGACACCCGGGATCTGGGTCAGCAGGTCGTACGCGACATTGCGCTGCTCCAGGATCCGGCCGCCGGGCAGGACCAGGTCCTCGATCGACTGCCGGCCGCCGAGGGCGGTGGCCACGGCGTACTGCGAGGGCATGTTCGCGCACAGGCGCATGTTCGCGAGGATCGTGAGGCCCTCGATGTAGCAGGTGGCGTGCTTCTTGGGGCCGCAGACCGCCATCCAGCCGGCCCGGTAGCCGGCGACCCGGTAGTTCTTGGACAGGCCGTTGAAGGTCAGGGTCAGGATGTCCGGGGCGATGGCGGCGGTGTTGAAGTGCTCGGCTCCGTCGTACAGGATCCGGTCGTAGATCTCGTCCGAGCAGACGACCAGGTTGTGGCGGCGCGCGATGTCGGTCAGCCCGCGCAGCATCTCCTCGTCGTAGACGGCGCCGGTCGGGTTGTTCGGGTTGATGATCACGATCGCCTTGGTGCGGTCGGTGACCTTGCGCTCGATGTCGGCGAGGTCCGGCATCCAGTCGGACTGCTCGTCGCAGCGGTAGTGCACGGCGGTGCCGCCGGCGAGGGAGACGGACGCCGTCCACAGCGGGTAGTCCGGGGCCGGGACCAGCACCTCGTCGCCGTCGTCGAGCAGCGCCTGCATCGACATCGTGATCAGCTCGGACACGCCGTTGCCGAGGTAGATGTCCTCGACGTCCAGGTCGATGCCCTTGGTCTGGTAGTGCTGCATGACCGCGCGGCGCGCGGACGGCAGACCCTTCGCGTCGCCGTAACCGTGGGCGGAGCCCAGGTTGCGGAGCATGTCCTCAAGGATCTCCGGCGGACACTCGAAGCCGAAGGCCGCGGGGTTGCCGGTGTTGAGCTTGAGGATGCGATGACCTGCTGCTTCGAGCCGCATGGCCTCTTCGAGCACGGGGCCGCGGATCTCGTAGCAGACATTGGCGAGTTTGGTTGACTGGATCACCTGCATGACGGGAGCTTACGGGGCCGGGTGGGCGCTTGACCTGCGTTTTCGAAGACAGACCCGAAGGGCGTTTTGCCCGTTTTGGCGCGATGGGCGGGTGGCGGCGCCCCCTTCCCTTGGAATCCGCTGCCGCGGCCGCCCCACGGCCTGCGGTTTGCTGCGGAGGCTCCCACTCCGCCGACGAGGCGTGTTGTGCTCGTCACGCGCGCGGCGGACTGAGTAGGCGGCCTGAGTACGCGCACTCATGTGCTCCCCGGCCCGCACCCCCGAAGCTGGTCCTCCAGGACGGGCGAGCGGTGCCGGAACGGCGACGGTTAGGGGCGCGGGGCAGTGGAGTTCGTAGTTGACGGCATGGCCATCACCACGGTCGGCAAGGACGGCGACGACCGGGCGATCGAATTCCTGGTCAGGCCCCGCACGAGCGTGGTCCCGGAGGGCCGCTTCGCGATCTTCCGCGACCACGAGGAGGACTGGGAATCCGCCCGCCTCTCCATCTCCCCCCACTCGGGCCCGGTCCCGGTGGCAGCGGTCGCCTGGGCGGTGGAGTTCGCCCGCGAGTACCTGTGAGGCGGGCCCTCGGCGAGGTGGGGTGGCGGCCTCGCCGGAGGGGGTGGGGGTCAGGGGCGGGGTTCGAGGATGACCAGGGGGATGTCGCGGGGGTGGGCGCGGTGCTGGTCGTCCTCGAAGGGGGGCCAGAGGGCCGTCATCATGTCCCAGTACGTTTCGCGTTCCTCCGGGGTGGCCGTGCGGGCCACCGCCTCCGTGGTGGTGGCGCCCACCTGGAGGCGGACCTCCGGGTGGGCCGTGAGGTTGCGGTACCAGCGCGGGTGCTCGGGGGAGCCGTCCGCCGAGGCCAGGACGATGTGGCGGCCCGCGTCCTCGCCGTAGATCAGGGGGACGCGTGCGGTGCGGCCGGTGGTGCGGTCGAGCGTGGTGAGCAGGAGGGTGGGGACTCCGTGCCAGAGGTGCCCGTCGGCGCCCGCCGTGCTGACGTAGGCGCGGACGTGGTCGAGCCTCGGGCCGGGCCGTGGGTCCGTGGGGTGGTCCCAGTCGACGTCGAGTGTGTGCATTTACCTGTCCTTAGGGTTGTGGCCCTCTGGCGGCTAACGAGCATTAACGATTCTGGATGCGTTGGACCCGTAGCGCACGACTATAGGTCTGGACCAAGCTCGGAGCATGGATCTGGAGCTGAGACACCTCAGGATCGTCAGGGCCGTCGCCGACGCCGGCAGTCTCACGCGGGCCGCCACGGTGCTGGGGCTCGCGCAGCCGGCGCTCAGTACGCAGCTGAAGCGGGTGGAGCGGATGCTCGGCGGGACGCTCTTCGTGCGGGGGCGGGAGGGGGTACGGGCCACCGCGCTGGGGGAGCTGGTGCTGGAGCGGGCGCGGGTCCTGCTGCCGGCGGTGTGCGAGCTGCAGGAGGACGCGGTGCGGATGGCCCGGCAGGGGGTGCGGGGGTACCGGCTGGGGGCCACGCACGGGCCGCTGCTCGGCGGGCTGGTGGACCGGATCGCGCGGGACGAGCCGGGGGTGCCGGTGACGACGTACACGTCGTGGTCGGAGCGGGAGGTCGCCGGGGGCGTGGTGGACGGGCGGCTGGACTTCGCGCTGGTGGGGGCGTGCGGGGAGAGCGCGCCGCCGGAGCCGGGGCGGTTGGCGTGGGTGGAGGTGGCGCGGGATGCGGTGCATGTGATGTTGGGGGAGGGGCATCGGCTGGCCGGTGGTGGGGACGGGCCGGGGCGGGGGATCGAGCTGGGGGAGTTGGCCGGGGAGGCTTGGGCGGACGTGCCCGGGGACGGGTGCTTCGGGGACTGTTTCGCGGCGGCGTGTGTGCGGGCCGGGTTCACGCCGGTGTGCGTGTACGAGACGGATACGGCGTCGTGCGTGCACCTGGTGCAGGTGGGGCGGGCGGTGGGGCTGTGCCGGGCGACGTTCCCGGCTACGCCAGGGGTGGTGACGCGGCCGTTGGCGGGGGTGCCGTTGGTGTGGCGGCATTTGCTGGGGTGGCATCCGGCGGGGCGGGTCGCTGCGCGGGCGGGGGAGGTTCTGGGGTGGGTGCGGGGGGCGCATGCGGAGGCTTTGGGGCGGGCGGGGGTGTAGTCGCCGGGGGCGGGGCGGGGCGGGTGCGGGTGCGTTGCCGGGTGCGGCGCCGTTGCGGGGGCGCTGCCCCCGGGCCCCCGCGCCTCAATCGCCGGCGGAGATGGGACGAGCGGGGGGTT
>NZ_JBEYVX010000091.1:0-23970 GCF_040644195.1 Streptomyces sp. NPDC047014
CCCACCGCGCCGAGGGCGATCGCGCCCCAGATGCCGAGGCCGCCTTCCCAGATCTTGAAGGCGTCGACCCAGTTGCGGCCCTCGCCGAAGTAGAGAGGAGCAGCGCCGGCTGGCGGTCGGCCGCTCGCTGCGCGCCCAGGCCGAGAGCCTGCGCGACAGCGATCCGCGGACCTCGCTGCGGCTCGGCCTCGCCTCCCTGCGGGTCGACCCCACCCCGGAAGGGCGCGAGGGGCTGCTCACCACCCTCCAGCGGACCCGGTTCGACGGCGCCTCCGCCGACGGGGCGATCGGGCCGACGGACGACGCCGCGGTCTTCTTCCAGGGCGGCACCCTGCTGGCGACCAGCGGGGACCGCCCGGACAGCAAGGGCGGCCCGGCCGGCAAGGATCCCGCGAAGTCCGTCGAGCTGTGGGACACCGCCGACGCCGTCGCCCCGCGGCACCTCGCCACCCTGACGGGTCTGCCCGACACCGTGGCCGCGGTCGCGCCGAGCCCCGACGGGCGCACCCTGGCCGTCGTCACGGGCGACCTGCTCAAGCAGGCCCCGGTCCGCGAGCTGTCCCTGTGGAACCTGGCCGACCGCCGGAACCCGGTCCGGCTGCCGTTCCCTTCCGGTGAGGCGGACATCCGGGACGCCGCCTTCGCCCCGGACGGCCGGACCCTCGCGGTCGTGGCCGGCGGTGCCGAGGGCACCCTGACGCTGTGGGACGTGAGCGACCGGACCGCACCCCGCCGGCTCTCCGGGCCGACCGCCGCCACCGATGCCGACACGGTCCGTTTCAGCGCCGACGGCCGCACCCTGATCACCGCCTCCGGCCTGCGGACCAGGGGCTTCGCGCTGGGCGGGGACACCATCGCGCACTTCTCCGGCTGGCAGCTCTGGGACGTGACGGACACCGGCGGTCCCCGCGCCGTCTCCCGCCAGCTGGGCTATACGGAGCGCACGCTCGCCGTCAGCCCGGCCGGAGCCGACCTCGCCGTCGCCGACGGGCACCGGGTCGCCGTCTGGCGGTTCACGGACCGGGCCGCCCCGCGGCGGATCGCCGTACTGGAGCACCCGAACCGGGTCACCGGTGTGGCGTACCGGCCCGACGGCCGCGGCCTCGCCACGGCCGTGGAGGGGGGCCGGACCCAGCTGTGGGACCTCGGCGACCCGGACCGGCCCGTCGGCCCCACCGCACTGTCCGGCCCGGCCGCACCGACCGGGTTCGCGTTCACCGCCGACGGCGGCCACGTGGTCCTGGCGGACGAGTCCCGTACGGTCCAGCGGTGGCGGGTCGCCCCGCGGGCCGCGCCCGGCCAGGTGTCCGCGGCCGCGACCGGCGAGGCGGGCCTCGGCGAGGCCGCTTTCAGCCCGGACGGCCGCAGGCTGGCCGTCGGCGGCTTCGGCGGCGGCGTCCACCTGTGGGATGTGACCGATCCGGCCCGGCCCCGTGAACTCCCGGCGGTGCCCGGCGCGTCCGGCCGGGCGGTGGAGACGCTGGCCTTCGACCGCGAGGGCACCACCCTGGCCGTGGGCACGATCGCGGACGCCAACGCCGTCCGGGGCGAGATCGTGCTCTGGGACGTGTCGGACGCGGAGCGGCCGCGGCGCCGCACGGCCCTGGCCACACCTACCGGGGTGGCCTCCCTGGCGTTCAGCCCGCGCAGCGCGCTGCTGGCCGCCTCGGGGCGGGAACTGCCCGTGGGCGCGACCTGGATCGGCCTCTGGGACACCGGCAGGCCCGAGCCCGAACAGAAGTTCCTGAACGCGTCGCTCAACCGGATGCTCGACGGGACCGAGGACGGTCCGGGCGTCGTGAAGCACCACATCATCGGGGCCACGCCCACGGCCTTCGGCCCGGACGGCCGGCTGCTGGCCCTGTCGGGCTCGCTCTGGGACGTGTCGGATCCCTCGGCGCCCGTCCGCGTGCGGCGGGCCGGACGCCCGTCCGGGGACTCCGCCCCGATGCCCCTCGGCCCGGAGGGGATGGACCAGGCGGCGTTCAGCCCGGACGGCCACCTGCTGGCGGCCGAGGCCGACGGGAGGAAAGGGGTCGCGCAGTGGCGGGTGGGCGAGGAGATCTCGTACACCCCGGTGGGCCCGGCCGTGCCGGTCAAGGAGCCGCAGCGGATCGTCTACCACCCCGGCGGCCGGCTCCTCGCCACCGCCGAGCGGTTCGGCGCCGTCCACCTCTGGGACGTCTCCGATCCCACCCGGCCCACCCTCGCGCTGACGGTGCCGGAGACCGCCGGGGACATCAGGTTCGGCCCGGACGGGCGGACGATGGCCCTCGTGCTCGCGGCAGGCGGCGGAGTCCGGCTGTGGACCCTGGGGGAACTCCCCGCGATCGCCGCCGATCCCACGGGCCTGGCCTGCCGCATCGTGGGCAGCGGCCTGTCCGAGCAGGACTGGAAGAAGCACTACGCGGCCGGACTGCCCTACCAGGACACCTGTCCGGGGTGACCGGGACGGGACCCGGTCACCCCGGACACGCTCAGCCGGCCAGGAACTCCAGGAGGCTCCGGTCGAGGTCCAGGAACTCCTGGCCCGCTGCCACCAGGGCATAGGTCCGGTGCAGGAACATCCGCACCGCGCGGGCGTCCACGGAGAGGACCGCCAGCCCGGCCTGCCCGTCGCGGCCGTTGCGCAGGACGACACGGAGTTCGTCGGCCCCGGACTCCGGCTCGGGACCGAAGACGACATCGCCCTCGCCTACCGTCCGGTGCAGGCCCTCCGTCAGCATCTGGCGGTCGAACTGCCACGAGGCGAGGACGTCGATGCCGTCGAAGAAGCTCGCCTCCACGGCGAAGGGGTTGTCCACGGCGTACGAGAACCGCGCGAGCAGGGGCACGGGCCCGGTCGCCGTGGCGAGCCGGACGGCGATCAGGGCGGACACAGCGGACATCTTCGAAGCCTCCGGAGTGGGCGGGACGGCGCTCCTCGCGTGCCCCGTTCCACCGCCGCCATGCTGCGCCGACCGGGGGAATCCCGTCCGGCCGGGCGCAGGGCGGCAGGAGCCGCGGTCTCAGGACTCGGCGTCGAGCCCGGTGACCGCCGGCGGCCCCAGCGGAGCGTCGTCCTCCGAGAAGCCGAGCTCCCGCAGGGCGGTGGTCACCAGCCGGACGGCATCGCTCTCCGCGGTGGCCCGGTCCGGTGAATCGACCTCCAGCCGGACGGAGAACGTGCCGCCCTCATGGACGGTGAGCAGCTCCACGTCCTCGCTCTCGCTCAGGTCGGTGTGGTGCGAACCCAGCCGCTTCGCCAGCCCGGAGCGTGCCACGTCGTCGACCTGCCGAAGGAACGTGCCGGGCACGGTGATGACATAAGTGGTCACTGCGACCTCCTGTTGATCTCAAGGCGGATTGTGCAGCGGATGCCCGCCGGCCGCCTTTTGAACCTCCGTACGGACCTCCTCGGCGGGCGGTGGCGGACGACTCGGGGCACATTGGGGAAGCCGGGGTTTGAGCCCGGCGGTTGTGAGCAGACGACGGTTCACGACCAAGCCGGTAAGTACGACGAGGAGGTCACCATGTCGGGTGAAGAGAAGGCCAAGGCGCGCGGCGAGCAGGTCAAGGGCAAGGCCAAGGAGACGGTCGGCCGCGCCGTGGGCAACGAGCGCATGACGGCCGAGGGCCGCGCCGAGCAGGCCAAGGGCGACGCCCGCCAGGCCAAGGAGAAGATGAAGGACATCTTCCGCCACTAGGCGTAGAACCCCGGCACGGGCAGCGGCGGATCATTTCCGCCGCTGCCCGGCCGCGGGGGCCCGCCCCCTGACGCCGCCCGCGCACCGCGAGCGGCGTACAGCTGTGTCCGGGGACAGCGCGGTCGGCCACGGAGCTCCCGCTAGGCGGACCGTTCCCGCGTGGACACCGTCACGCTGTCCACCCGCATCGGGTGGCCGGGTTCCGTGGAGGGGCCCGCGGTGGCGCCGTCCGCCTCGGGGAGCTTGCCGCCGACGGCCACGTTCAGGATCAGGAACAGCCCGTGGTCCACCGCCCGGCTCCAGGTGTCCGGGTCCATCCGGGAGGCCGCCACCCGGTGGTACACCCGCCCGTCCAGGTACCAGCGCACCTCCTCCGCCCCCGGCGCCCGGTCCACCTCCACCGCGTACGAGTGGAAGGCCGTACGGCAGCCCTCGCACGGCTGCGGGCCCGAGGTCAGCCCCACGGGCTCCTCGCAGGGGCCGCCCGGAGTCACCCCGCAGTGCAGGGAGCCGAAGACGGTGTCCCGGCCGTTCACCGACTCCATCACGTCCAGCTCGCCGACCCCCGGCCAGCCGGTGTACCCGTCGCGCAGCGGGGCGCCCAGGGTCCAGAAGGCCGGCCAGTAGCCCGCCGCCGCCGGGCCCGTCACATCCGGCAGGGCGATGGACGCCTCGATCCGCAGGACCCCACCGGGCGGGGCGGCGAAATCGGAGCGCCGGGTCTCGATGCGGCCCGAACTCCACGCGCCGTCCTTGCGGGTGGGCACGATCTCCAGCGCGCCCCGCCCGTCGAGCCGGACGTTCTCCGTCGAGTCCGTCATGGTCTCGATCTCCCCGGTGCCCCACTGTGGTGCCGGGCAGCCCGGATAGCAGGTGCCGATGTCGTGGATCCAGTGCGCGGCCGAGGGCGGACTGCCCGCCGGGCCGTCGAAGTCCTCCCGCAGCAGCCGCGTCCACCCGTCCGGACCCGGCGCCCCCGCCGCGCCCCGGGCAGCCGCCGGCAGCGCCCCGGACTCCGTGAGCAGCCGCTCCAGCCGCCGGGTCAGGACCACCGCCGCCGCGTTCGTCAGGTGGGCGTCGTCCCGGTACAGCAGGATCCGGTCGAGCACCGCCGGGCAGCTCGGGCCGTCCCCCGGGCACAGCACCTCGTTCACCCCGATGCTCCGTACGCCCGGCAGCGCGCCCGAGGCGATCCGCCGTACCAGCGGATCGGGCCGCAGCGCCTCCGTACGGGCGAACGCGCACCCGGCGGGAGAGCCGGGACGGCCGGAGACGCAGGCGGGCACGTCCGTGCCCGGTACCGGGGTGTCCTCGATGTAGACGACCGGCGCGCCCAGGGCCCGTAGCGGCGCCAGGGTCTTCTCCCAGGCGGCGGCCAGCAGATCCTGGTCCTCGGTGTACCGGTTGAGGGAGGAGACCACGATCAGCCGCGGCTTCGGCTGCCGCGCCAGCCGGTCCAGCGTGTCCGCGCGCCAGAGGTCGCACTCCCGGTAGGCGCGGCCCAGCTGCGGGCTGTGCACCGACAGCTCCGGCAGCGGGCAGCCCTGCTTCACGAGCTCCTGCAGGGCCCAGCCGCGCCCGGCGGCCAGCGCCAGCAGCGGCGAGAACCACTGCCCGGCATGCGAGTCACCGAGCAGCACGATCCGGTCCGGGCTGTCCACCGCCCCGAACAGGCAGTCCGGGCCCCGGGTCTCCGCCGGCGCGAGCTGGCAGCCCCCGTCCGGCGGGAAGTCCGCGCGGGCCTGCACGGGACTCGGCAGCACCGGGCCGTCCACCAGCGGCATGCCCGGGATCCGCTCCAGCAGCGCGGGCCCCGAGGCGGCCCCCGGCGGCAGCCCCTTCGGGTCGAGCGGGGCGGCCGGGCCCAGCAGCCGCAGGCTGGTCGTCCCCAGGACCAGGGCCAGCACGACCGGCAGGACGACGGCCGAGACACCCACCGACAGCCCGCGCCGGGAGAGTGCGGAGACGGTACGGCTGCGGCGCAGCGGCCGCTCGACCCAGTGCGTCGTCGCCAGCGCGGGCAGGACCGCCGCCAGCGTCAGCGCGGCCTTCGCGGGCCAGTCCAGCGGGCCGAGCCGCGCCTCGGCGAGGACGAGCACCGGCCAGTGCCACAGGTACAGGGTGTAGGAGAGCCGCCCCACGGCCCGCGGCGCCCGCCCCGACAGCAGCCGGCTCACCTCGCCCGCGCGCGGGGTACCGCGCTCGCCGCGCCCGGGTATCGCCGCGAGGATCACGGCGGCCGCGCCCAGCGTCGGGACGAGCGCCGCCCAGCCGGGGTACGCGGTCGCCGCGTCGTACGTCACCACGCCCCAGCCGATCGCCGCCGCCCCGGCCCAGCCGCACAGCAGGCGCAGCGGACGCGGCCCCCGCATCAGATGCCACGGCAGCAGCGCGAGCAGCGCGCCCGCCCCGAACTGCCAGACGCGCGAGGGCGTCCCCAGATAGGCGAGCGGCGCGGAGTGGCGCGTCCAGTAGAGCGACAGGGCGAAGGAGACGAGCGTCAGCGGCGCGGCCACCAGCAGTACGGCGCCGCGCACGGCACGGCCGCGGCGGACGGCCCCGGCCGCGCCCAGCACCAGTACGGCCAGCAGCGGGGCCCACACCAGATAGAACTGCTCCTCGACGGCGAGGGACCAGAAGTGCAGCAGCGGGCTCTGCTCGTGCCCGGCGGCGAGGTAGTCGGTGCGCTGGGACACGAACCGCCAGTTCGCCACGGACAGCGCGGCCGCGAGCACATCGTGCTCCACGTCGGTGCGGCGCAGCGGCACGGCCAGCCAGGCCCCGGCCACGGCCACCGCCGTCAGCACCACGGCCGCCGAGGGCAGCAGCCGCCGGGCCCGCCGGGAGAAGAAGTCCCCGAGGCGGATCCGCCCGGTGGAGACGGCCTCGCGGACGAGCAGGCCGGTGATCAGGTAGCCGGAGATGACGAAGAAGACGTCCACGCCGACGAATCCGCCGGCCGCCCCCGGAATCCCGGCGTGGAAGGCGAGGACCGCGAGCACGGCGACGGCGCGCAGGCCCTCGATGTCGGGGCGGAAGGCGGAGCGGTGCGGGCTGGGCCCGGATTCGCCGCCGGGGCCGGGCCCCGGAGGTGCGGTGGCCGGCCCGCCGGTGCGGCGACGGCCGGGTGGTGCGAGGTCGGACATGGTGACGAGCGCCTTTCAGCTCAGCCAGGGAAGCATCGGGTCGACCAGCCCGGAGGCCAGCAGACCGGTCAGGAGGAGCACCGCGGAGGCGGCCACCGTCTCGGGCCAGCGGCGCGGCAGCATGCCGGTGCGCGGGCCGGGCAGCGCGCGGCGGACCGGCAGGAGTTCGGCGGCGAGGTCGCGGATCAGCGGCAGGTTGATCTGGAACTGCACCAGGACGTAAAGCAGCAGCCCCCAGTTGGGCTCCCAGCCGTTGCGGGCGACGGCCAGCCAGAGGCCCGCGGCGGCCGCCCCGTTGGACACCACCAGCCACACCAGTGATACGGCGACCACGCGGCGGGCCATCCCGCCGCGCGCCGCCGCACCGCGCGCGCCCGTGGGCACCCAGGCGGCGCTGCGGCCCCGCAGGGTGTGCCAGAAGGCCGTCGCGGCGGCCACGCTCGTCAGCACGTTCGCCCGGATCACCTCCACCCGCCAGCGGGTGCGGCTGATCCGCGGCAGCAGTACGTGCCAGAGCCACAGCGGGGCGAGCAGCGGCAGCACGTGCCAGGGGCGGATCGCGTCGGGGTAGCAGAACAGCATCACCAGCGGCGGGAGGGGCGCGGCGAAGGTGTTCACGGCGGTGGTCAGGTAGCCGACGATGCCCTCGTAGAAGCACAGCCGCATCCGCCAGTGCGCGCCGATCCGCCCCAGTACGGGGGTGCCGAGGAGGTGGAGGTTGCCCATGGCCCACCGGTACTGCTGGTTGACGTACGAGGTGACCGCGTCGGGGGAGGTGCCCTTGGCCACCAGCACCGGGACGTACAGGGTGCGGAAGCCCCGCTCGTGCAGGGCGAGTCCGGTGTACAGGTCCTCGCTGTGGTCGAGCCGGGCGAAGCCGCCGGCGGCGTCGAGGGCCGCGCGCCGGTAGACGGCGTTGCTGCCGCAGCAGATGGCGGCGTCGCTCGCGTCGCGGGAGGGCTGGATCCAGCGGAAGAACCACTCCTGGGCGGAGCCGGCGGCGCGCTGGATCCAGCTCATGGCCTCGTCGGTGTCGAAGCACTGCGGGCTCTGCACGATGCCCACCGCCGGGTCGGCCAGGTAGGGGACGAGGTGGTGCAGGAAGTCCGGGCGGGGCGCGAAGTCGGCGTCCAGGATGGCGACGAACTCGGCGCCGCTCAGGGTGAGCGCGTGGTTGAGGTTGCCCGCCTTCTTGAGGTGACCGCGGTCGGGGCGTACGACGTACGTGTAGCCGTACGAGGCGGCCAGCGCGGCGACCTCGGGGCGGTCGGCGTCGTCCAGGACCCAGACGGTCAGCGCCTCGGCGGGCCAGTCGACGGCGGCCACCGCGCGGTAGGCGTTGTCCAGGACGGGCAGCGGCTCCCCGCAGGTCGGCAGGTACAGGTCGACGGCGGGCGGGGCGGCGGGGCGCCAGGCGTGCACGAGGACCTCGTGGGACTGCCGGGTGAGGCGGCGCTGGCGCAGGCTGTTGACGGAGGAGAGGACGAGGGCCACGAGGTTGAGCGCGAGGACGGCGAGGAAGGCCCACAGCGCCGGTGTCCGCAGCGCGAAGGTGAGCATGGTCGCCGCCGTGAAGACGAAGGCGAGCGAGGTGGCGACGAGGACCCAGCGGCGCTGGGGTCCGAAGTACCAGTAGAGCTCCTCGTCGGAAGGAGGTTGCGGAAGATGATGAACAGTCATAGAGCCCCCCACGGCTGTGCGTACCCGTTGCGGAGGACCACCCTAGGGTCAAAGGTATAGACCACTTGAGCGGATCGGGGGTAACGGGCGTAATGAGCCACGGGATTGCCGTGACTCGAATGGTCCAGACCTCTTGCTGTCGCCATTCGACCGCCGGGCCCCCCGACTTCGGGAAGGCGCAGGTCACGCGGGGGTGAACAGTCCGAGAACTCCGGCCCGTCCGCCGCACATCAGTCGCAGATCAGGCGCTGATCCGCCTCAGGGGGCCTCGTCGCCCCGGTCGCGCTCCTGCCGCAGCAGCTCCGTCAGGTCCGCCAGCCGGTCGAGGCCGCGGACCGGCCGCGCGGTGCGGGCGTTGTGCAGCAGCCGGGTCCGGTGGCGGTGCAGGAAGGCCCAGTAACCGGTGGTGTACGGGCAGGCGTCCTCGCCGCTGCGGGAGCCGGGCCGGTAGCGGCAGGGGCCGCACAGGTCGCTCATCCGGTCGATGTAGGCACCGCCGGAGGTGTAGGGCTTGGTCGTCATCCGGCCGCCGTCCGCGTACTGCGACATGCCGACGACATTGGGCACCATGACCCAGTCGTAGCCGTCGACGAACGAGCGGTGGAACCAGTCGGTGAGCGCGGCCGGGTCCCAGCCCCGCTGGAGCGCGTAACTGCCCAGCACCATCAGCCGCGGGATGTGATGGGTCCAGCCGGTGTCCCGGACCTGGCGCAGCACCGTCGACAGGCAGCGGGCCGTCACCGCGTCCGCGTCGAGCTCGCTCCACCAGTCCGGCAGCGGGCGGGTGTGCCGCAGCACGTTGGAGGTGCGGTACTCCTCGCCGAAATGCCAGTAGAGGTGCCAGACGTACTCCCGCCAGCCCGCGATCTGCCGGACGAAGCCCTCGACGGAGTTGAGGGGCGCGCTGCCCTCCCGCCAGGCGGCCTCGGCACGCTCCACGCACTCCGCCGGATCCAGCAGGCCCAGATTGAGGGAGGAGGACAGCAGGCTGTGGCTGAGCACCGGGTCGGCGGCGAGCATGGCGTCCTCGTACGCGCCGAAGCCCGCGAGCCGGTGCTCGACGAAGCGCCGCAGCGCGGCCAGCGCCTCCCGCCGGGAGGCCGGGAAGAGCCGCGGCCCGTCCCGGCCGACGAAGGAGACCTCTCCGGAGCGCTCCCACCGGTCCAGGTCCTCCCGGACGCCGGCGTCGATCTCGTCCTCGCGCGGCCGGTACGGGGCGTCCGCGCCGAGGGTGCGCGCCCCGCGCGGCGGGGGCTCCCGGTTGTCCTGGTCGAGGTTCCAGCGGCCGCCGGCCGGTTCGCCCCCGTCCATCAGGAGGTCGTGGCTGCGGCGCACATGCCGGTAGAAGTTCTCCAGCCGGAGCCCGCCCTCCCCGTGCCCGTCCGCCCACTCGGCGAACTCCTCCCGGCCGACGAGGAATCCGCGGGCCGGCAGCACGGTCACGCGCTCCAGGGAGCGCACCAGGGCCGCGGCCGCCCGGGAGGTCGGATGGTGCACCGTGACGGGTGCGTCGCCCACCGCCCGGCGCAGGCCCTCGCGGTAGGTGTCCGCCTTCACGTGGACGACGCGGTCGCCCAGCTCGGCGGCGCGATGGCGCATCGCGGAGAGCACCAGGTGCGCCTTGGCCCGGTGGAACCGGCGCCTGCGGAAGACCGCCTTCGACTCGATCAGCACCAGCGGGGCCTCGCGGGGGACCCCGCCCTCCCCGGGGGCGGTGAAGGCCGGGCCCAGCTGGTCACCGAACAGCCAGTGCGCCTGCGTCATGCCGCCACCGTAGCGGCGACCGGGTCCGGCTTCCCGCCCGGCGCGCTCGACCGGCCCCGTGCATCCGCGCGCGCCGCCCGGCCGGAAGAATCGACGGGAGGGAAGGAGATCCGATGGGCGGAAACGAGACATGGACGGTGGCCCCCGACGGCGGGCGCCCCGAGGGGCGCGCCTGCGGCCACCTGGAGCTCCTGGCCGCCCCCTGGCAGTCCTCCGCCGTCCCCTCCGCGGGCTGCTCCGGCTGCCTGCCGCGCGGCGGAACCTGGGTCCGGCTGCGCCGGTGCGCCACCTGCGGGTACCTCGGCTGCTGCGACAGCTCCGCGGGCCGGCACGCCTACGCCCACCACGCGCGGACCGGCCATCCGGTGGTGGTCTCGGTGGCCCCGGACGAGGACTGGGCCTGGTGCTACGAGGACGAGGTCTTCCTGGTCCGGGCCCCCGGACCGTGACACGGATCGCCCGCCCGTGCAGAATCGTGTCAGCGACACCGGGCGGGGGCCCGGTACGGGGGCGGGGGAGTGCGGATGGGCCGGGCATGGCGTTGGGGACTGACCGTCCTGGTGGCGGGATTCCTCCTCTGGTACGGGTCCTATTACACGACGATCGCGGTGTGGGAACTGCGCAAGCTCTTCTCCTGGTTCGCCCTGCCCCTGATGGCCCTCGGCTGCTGCCTCGCCGCCGCCGGCCTCGCGCACTGGCTCCGCCGCCGCGCCGGACGCCGGGGCAGCGGGACGGCGGCCCCCCTCCTGGTCTGGCTCGGCGGGGCCCTCGGGCTGGTGCTCGCCGTGGGCTGGCTGGTGTACGGGTCCTACCTCCAGGACCGCGCCTACATGGCCACCGCGGAGATCGTCACCGAGCCGGTGCCCGGCCTCTCCGCCCGCTCCCCGTACGTGGTGGGCAAGGCGCAGGCGGCCCCGCACCTCGGTGATGTCACCGGCGAGATATCCGACATCACCTACCTGCCGGACTCCGACCGCTTCGGCGCCCTCGTCGAGCGGCGCGGCTGGCTCGCCGGATACGAGGTCGGGCTCGTCCAGGAGGTCCCGCTCGGCGGCACGGGCCGCAGCCAGGAGCGCTGCTCCTTCGACGTGGACCGGGCGGACGCCCGGATCAGCGGCTGGTTCACCCACAACCTCGGCCGGAAGATCTCCGCCGAGCGCCGCTGGGTCCGCTTCGACGCCGGCGACGCCTACGTGACCTGCTCGGGCGGCACCCCCGTGGTGGTCGTTCCGCTCAAGCGCCAGACCGGCCTGCTCGTCGTGACCGAACGCCCGGCCGGAGTCGCCCTCTACGACGGCAGGACCGGGAAGCTCACCGTCACCTCCGACACCTCCGCCGTCCCCGGCCCCTCCTACCCGCTCAGCATCGCCGCCCGCCAGCGGGAGGGCACGGCCGCGGTCGGCGGATTCAGCGACTGGTGGTTCGAGCGCAGCGGCTGGGACGCCTCCGAGGACGGCGCCAACGAGGGCAACGAGTCCGAGTTCACCCTGCGGTACGCCGACACCTCCGGCGGCAGCGCCTACGTCACCCCCCTCACCCCCCAGGGCGAGGCCAGCTCCGTCGTCGCGGTCTCCACGGTGCCCACCCGCCACCAGGGCGGCAGCCTCGCCCCGATGACCGTGCACCGCCTCAGCCCGGCCTGGTCCTCGCCGAAGGCGCTCGTCGCCCTCATCAAGGCCGAGTACCGCGACGTCTGCTGCTACAACGACGACGAGGTCTTCGAGGTGGTCCCGACCGGCGGGAACACCTGGACGGCCACCGTCGGCAGCGAGCAGAACATCCGCTACCGGGTGGAGGGCAGAGGCCCGGTCGACGGCCGCGAGGCCACCTGCCTCAAGGCCGCCGACGGCGCCCTCATCCGCTGCGGGTACGCCGCTCCCGGCTCTCCCGAGGAGCAGGAACTCAAACGCCGCGAGCAGCAGAAGCAGCAGGAGGACGCCGCCAAGGGCAGCGGCAGCGGCGGCGACCCCGGCGATCTCACCCGCCTGAGCGACGAGCAACTGGCCGCGCTCCAGCGCCGCTTGGGCGACGAGTTCGTCCGCCGCCTCAAGAACGGCTGAGCCTCCGCCACCGGGCGTACGCCCTGATCCACAATCGGCTGTGCGGCGGGGCTCCGGTCCCCGCCGCACAGCCGATGGCCGGCAGGGCAGCCCGGGAGGCGCGCATGGGCAGGGACGGGACGGACACGAACGGAACGGACGCGAACGGGACGGAATCGGTGTGGGACTACCCGCGCCCGCCCCGCGTCGAGCCCGACACACGGCATGTGGTGGTGCGGCACGCGGGCGTGACCGTCGCCGATTCGCACCGCTGCCTGAGGGTGCTGGAGACCAGCCATCCGCCCGTCTTCTACATCCCGCGGGCCGACGTCCGCGCCGGACTGCTCCACGCTTCGGGGCACGGCAGCTTCTGCGAGTTCAAGGGCGCCGCCACCTACTGGACCCTCGTCCCGGAGCCCGGCCACCCGCCCGTGCCCGACGCCGCGTGGAGCTACGAGGACCCGGCCCCCGACTACGCCGCCCTCGCGGGCCATCTCGCCTTCCACGCCGACCGGGTGGACGCGTGCACCGTGGACGGCGAGCCGGTACGGCCCCAGCCCGGCGGCTTCTACGGCGGCTGGATCACCGCCGAGATCACCGGCCCCTTCAAGGGAGGCCCCGGCAGCCAGGGCTGGTGACCGGGACCGGGACCGGGCCCGCCGGGTGGCGCCGGCAGGCCCGGAGCCACCCGGCAGGGGACCGCTACCGCCGGGCGTCCACCACGCCCAGCAGCTTGCCGCTCGTCGGACTGCGGTCCAGGCAGGCCCCGTCGACCGCCTCCACCACCAGCTCCAGCAGCCCCTCCGCCACCGCCGAGCGCAGCTCCGGATACCCGGCGAGGAAGACCTCCCGCAGCCGCTCCCCGTCCGTGGCCGCAGTGCGCTCCACCCGTACGGTCAGCCGCTCCCGCGCCTGCGCCCCGTCCAGCCGGATCTGCAGCTCGCCGCGGTGCCCGCCGGGCCCCTCGGCCAGTTCCAGGAAACGCCGGTGGTTCAGGAAGTACGTCGCCACCCGCATCACGTCACCCGTGCGGCCCCGCAGTTCAAAGCGGGGCGCGTGCCGCCCGCAGGGGCAGCGGCCCGGTACCTCCCGGCCGAGGTCCCCGATCACGTACCGGCCCAGCCGCTGGCCGCGCCGGGCGTGCGTGGTGAACACCAGCCGCCCCGTCGCGCCGGGGGCCACCGGGCGGTCCTCCGCCAGGTCCAGGATCTCCAGACCGTGCAGGTCGGCGTGGAGGTGGTGGACGCCTCCGGAGCTCTCGGCGCACTGGAAGCCCAGCGGCCCGAGGTCCGTGCTGCCGTAGGTGATCGACCGGATCACCTCGATGCCGAAGTCCTCCCGCAGCGTGCGCTGCTGCTCCCCGGTGAAGTGCTCCCCGCCGTAGAAGACCTTGCGCAGGCCGCCGTACGCGCGCAGGGCGTCCGCCTCGGCGTGCAGCAGCTGCCACAGGTAGGAGGGCATCCCGAAGAGGGTGTCCGCCCCGTGGTCGATCAGCGCCTGCGCCGTGGCCCGGTGGTCGGGGCCCGCCGACAGCGGCAGCTGCACCCCGCCGAGCCGTTCCAGCACGGAGAAGAAGCTGATGAAGCTGCCGTACATGGAGCCGCAGTAGAAGAGGTTGGCCGTGCGGTCCCCGACCGGGTCGTAGCCGGCGGCGAGCAGACCCCGCGCGCAGGCGTGCATCTGGGTGTCGTAGTCGTCGTAGCTGAACACCGACAGCGCGGGCGCGCCGGTGCTGCCACCGCTGCGGAAGTACAGCTCGGCGTCGGCCCGCGCCAGGCTCCGGTCCGCGCCCTGGACGTCCTCCTTGCCCAGCAGCGGTCCCGAGGGCGCGGGCAGGGTGACCGGCCGGGCCAGGTCGTCCAGGCAGGCGACCGTGGCGAAGGCGGCGGGATCGGCCTGGACCGCGACCCGGCGGCTGTAGCGCTGGAGGGCGTACACCCCGTCGTGCGGCTCGCCCGCGTAGCTGGCCTGCATGGCCCCGAGCGGTGTCACCCGGGTGACACCCGCCGCCAGGAGCGTGCGCGCGAGCTCGGCCATGTCCGTACGGCCGGCGGCCACGCCCGCCGTCTGGAGGTACCGGCGCATCGGGCGGAGCGTGGCGATCAGCCGCTTCCGGGGCAGCGGCTTCACCCACACGCTGCGGTGCAGCGGGGAGGCGGTGAGCGGGGAACGGGTGTCGGCCATCACCCGCCAGGAGCCGTCGGGCGCGGCGAACACCCGGGTCAGGCCCAGGTGCTCCTCCAGCCGGGCCATCAGCTCGGTGGTGGTCAGCTCGGCGGCCTCCGCCGGATCCGGCTCGTCCGCCGGCGTTGCTCCGGCGGCGGGCGGCCGGGCCGCCAGTACGTCCGCGAAGCGCTCGGCGAAGGCGAAGACCTCGGCCTCGTCCTCGGTGTCGAGATACACCACCTGCGGGCTGGAGCACGCCTGCTGCTCGTACAGGCAGACGTCGTCCGCCAGCGCTTCGAGCGTGTCCGCCCGGGACCAGGCGTCCTCGGTGAGGTAGGCGAAGGAGATCCGGTGCCCCCACTCCACCAGCCGGCAGCCGGCCGGCACATGGGCCGCGATCCCTTCGACGGCCCCCTCCCCGCCCCATACGGCGACCACGTCGGCGGGCGCGCACATCAGGCGCAGCCACTCCTGCCGCGCGGACGGGAACCGCAGGACGACGATCCGCGCGGCCAGCGCACCGCTCGGGTCCAGGGCCGCCAGCTCGGCCATCAGGTGCTGGGTGAGCAGGGTGTCGGCGCCGCTCGTCTTGAGGACGTTGACATTCCCGGCGAGCAGGCCCTCGACGATGCTCAGCGGGGCCACGGTCGCCGCGTTGCCCGGGGCGACATGGGTGACCAGGCCGACGGGCGCCCACGCCTCGTAGACCGTCTCGCGCGGACCGGCCCGGTTCAGCCGGCCCGGCGCGGCGCCGCCCAGCTCGCGGCGCAGCTTGCGGGTCAGCTCCCGCCGGCCGAGGAGGCCGCCCAGCTCGGCCAGGACGGCCGGGTCCTCGCCCTCGGGCAGGTGCCCGGCGAGCCGGGTGCGCACGGGGTGCGCGGGATCGCGCAGGGCGGCGGCGAGGGCGTCGCAGGCGGCCAGGACCGTCTCGGTGTCCAGTTCGGCGGCGAGCGCCGCCTCCACGGCGGCGGGCAGACCGGCCAGGCGGCGCCCGGCCTCCTCGTCCCCGATGAAGGAGCCCTGCCAGTAGTGGGGGTGCACGGTCATGGTCACGCCATTCCCTTCATCAGTTCCGCTGCGGCCACCGCGCAGCTGCGGTTGCGGCTCACTCCGGCACGGCCGTGCACGGTGAACCAGGGGGTTTCCAGCTCGCAGCCGCAGGCATCCCCCGGCCGGAGCGAGGCGAGATCGCCCATGACCACGCTCTGCGCGGGCACGGAGGTGATGTACGGCGACACCAGGTGCAGATAGCCGCGCTCCCCGTACGGCAGCGGCTCCAGGGTGCGCGTCGAACGGATCGTCACCCGGGACCAGACGGGTGCGTGCAGCCGGTGGTGGTCGCACTCGATGTACGGGATGCAGTGCTCCACCGACCCGAAGGTGTCCCGGATCCGCTCACCCGGAATGCCCAGCTGCTCCGTCACCCGGGCGTACAGCTCCTCCTTCTCGATGCGCCGGTCGGCATGGCCCTTCCAGCCGCCGCCGAGGACGACGAGCGAGCCCTCGGGCAGCCGCAGCGGAGGCATGCCCATGGCCCGCATGCGCTCCAGGGTGAAGAAGAGGAAGGCGGGGAAGCCGAGGATGCGCACCGGGGCGTCCTCCCGCTCGAAGCGGCGCAGCGCCGCGATACAGCCGAAGGGGTCGAACTCGTGGTCCCCGCCGGTGTTGCGCAAGGCGTACTCGACACTGCGCGCCGGGGCGAAGTCGCACAGGTAGTTGTCGGTGAACGCCGTCCCGAGGTTCAGGGACGGGGCCGGCTCGTAGCTGTAGAGGAGGTAGTTGACCTCCTGGTGCGGGGTGATCCAGCCGTTGCGCTCGAAGATCCGGGCGACCATGCGCTGCGCCGAGCGGATGGTCCACGTGTCGAAGAACATCTGCGACTTCTGGCCCGTCGTGCCCGAGGAGGTCAGATGCAGCTCGACGTCCTCGCGGGGGATGGACAGCACCTCGTGCCGCTTGAAGAAGTTCGCGTGGACCAGGGGCGTCCGGTACGGCTCCGCCTCCGGGGTCGCCTCGTGGAGCGAGCGGAAGAAGGGCGAGCGCTCGGCGTGCCAGGCGTGGGACTCGGCCATGGCCGCCGCGAACAGCGCGTCCGTCTCGGGGCCGTGGGCGTACGGATCGGTCAGGTCGCACAGGCGCTGTACGTGAGCCAGCCGGTCCGGGTCGGGTACGGAGACCGGTGCGAGATGGGGGTTGGTGCGGTTCACAGGGCAACCTCGGAAGTGGTGGGCAGATGGGTCGACGCCCAGGCCGACACGTAGCAGTCCAGATAGGGCTGGAGGGGCGGCTCGACGGCGACGCCGCGGAAGTCGATCCGCTCGCTGGAGCGGGACAGCACCGCGTAGTCGTGGAAGCCGTCGCCGTCCGCGCGCATCGCCGGGTAGAGCGCCCCGGCCACGAACCCCTGCGACAGGAAGGCCGCCAGGGCCTCCTGGTGCGCGAGCGGGACCAGCGCCTCGACGTATCCGGCGCCCGCGCGGGCCAGGGCCCGGGTGACGGGTTCGAGACATGCCGCCGCGGCGGCCGGGTCCGGGTGGACGGAGAGCAGGGAGCCGTAGCCGCCGGCCCGGTTGAGGTAGGCGTACACCTCGAACCGGCCGTCCTCGGGGGTGAGCAGCACGTTCGGGGTGTGCAGCGGGTAGAACCAGCCCTCGGCGTCCGGGAACCGCTCGCGGAAGCGGCGGCGGACGAAGGCGGGCGCCTCGATCAGCTCCACGTGCTCCACGTCCCCCGGCGCCGCCGGCTCGGCGGGCCCGGCGGCGCGGACCCCGGGGAAGCCGATGCCGAGCGCGTCCTCGGCCGTACGCAGCAACGGCAGCAGGGCGGCGGGCACTTCGGTGACGGGCACGCGGCGGTCCAGCACACCGGGGGAGTGACGCGCGTAGAGCGCCAGGCTCTCCCGGCTGCGCAGGTCCACCGCGTTGGGCAGGATGCCCAGCGGCCGGAACCCGTTGCGCGCGACGACCCGCTGCGGGCCGGCGCCGACGGTGCGCACGGTCGCGTAGACCGAGTCCAGCCGTGCCGTGTCCAGCATCCCGGCGCACAGCGCCTCGGTGAGGGCGCCCGCCAGACCGCCCGAGCGGTGCCCGGGGTGCACGGCGATGCCCTCCAGCCGGCCGATACGGCTGCCGGCCTCGCCGTGGATGGCGGCGGACGCGGTCAGCGCCCCGCTGGCGGGGCAGCGCGCGACCAGCCACAGCGAATGCGGGTCGGCCATGAGCCGGGCCATCTCGGCGGGGTCGGTCCCGAGGGCCACGGGATAGTGCGGCCCGTACACGGCGTAGTAGAGCTGGCGCAGTTCGGCGATGTCCGCGCCGGTGGCCGGGGTGATGACGGGGTTCACGCGGCGCCTCCGACGGCTTCCGGGGCGGGCTCCGCCGAGGCGGACACGGACACGGGCCGCGGGTCCGGCGTACGGGATCCGAGCAGGGCCAGGGCGCACACGGCGGGCAGCAGACCCAGACCCTGCACCAGGCACAGCGTCCGCGGCGAGAAGAAGTCCCCCGCGAGACCGAACAGCAGGGAGGCCACGGGCAGGGAAGCCCCCAGCACGGCCTGCATCACGGCGAAGAAGCCGGGCTTGTCGGCCGTCGGCACCAGCCGCTGGAAGAGGGCCACAAAACGCACGCTGACCGCGCCCGCGCACCAGCCGGCCACCGCCAGGCAGCCCGCCATCACCGGCCGGTACGGCAGCAGTCCGGGCAGCGCCAGGGCGAGGGCCATCAGACCGAGGCACCAGGAGCCCGCCACGGTGGGCCGCCCGGGGACCCGGGTGCCGGTGAAGGCGCCGATCAGCGCCCCGGCCCCGAGGGAAGCCTCCAGGAGGGCGACGGTGCCGCCCCCGCCGTGGAGGACCGCGCGGGTGTAGAGCGGAATGACCACGAACACGGCGGCGGTGAACAGGTTCGCCGCGGTGAAGCAGACCAGGATCCGCCGCACGTACGGCAGTTCGCCGAGGATCCGGCGCAACGCACGCGGCGGGGACGGCTCCTGCGCCCCGGCCGGGGACGCGGCGCCGCGGAAGCGCGCGCTCGCGACGAGCAGGGCCGCGCCCAGGTAGGCGGCGGCGCAGCCGGCGGCCAGCCCGGCCACCCCCGCCCGGTCCACGGTCAGGGCGCCGAGCAGCGCTCCGCCCAGCCCGGCCAGGGACTGGGTGGACAGCTCGAAGCCGGTGGCCGTCTCGATGTCGGCGTCGTCGACCAGCTCGGGCACCGAGGTGGTCAGGCAGGGGTCGAAGAACGCCTGGCAGGTGGCCAGCGCGAGCCCGGCCGCGTAGACGGCGGCCAGCTCCGGCCCGCCGCCGTACGCCCAGAGCGCGAGCCCGCCCGCGGCGGCCCCGGCCAGAGCGGCGGCGGTCCGCAGCACGGAGCGGTGGGCGAACCGGGCCACGGCACGGGCCACCACGGGCGCCAGCGCCACGGCGGGCAGGGTGCAGACGGCCATGAACAGGCCCGAGGCCAGGCCGGGGGAGTCCCGTACGGCGTGGGCGACGATCCACCAGGACACGCCGACCTGGAACATGCGCACGGCGGCCTGCGTGAGGACCTGGCCCAGCCAGACGGCGGCGAAGGCACGGTTCCGCAGGACGAGCGGGGCGCGCCGGGTGAGGGCCGCCTCCGCAGTGGTGTCCGGAGCGGCGGTCACGCGGTCGGCCTCTCGTCGAGGACCCGCACCAGCTTGCCGGAGCGCGGATTGACGGCGAGGTCCCGGTGGCGGGCCCACTCCACGGCCAGCGGGTGCACGAACCCGGCCCGCACGCTGTCGGGATACAGCGGCCGTACGTTCTCCAGCTCGGCCACGACGGCCCTGGCCAGGGCGTCCTTCGGCGCGGTGTCCGCGTGGTCGCCGGGGGCGGTCGCGAGCCGCAGGACGAGCCCGTCGCGGCCCTCCCAGCGGCGGACGACCAGCTGCATGCCGACGACCCGCCCGGCGGTGTCCACCGCGGCGACGGCGTCCTGCGCGTCCTGCGTGTAGAGGGAGACCGGCCCGACGCGTACGCCCTCCTCGGCGCGGCCGAGGATCCGGAAGTGGCCGGGCCCGGTGCCGGTCCACTCGGCGCGGTCGCCCGCGGGGTAGCGGATGATCGGCATCAGCCGGCGGAACAGGCTGGTGACGACGACCCGGCCGGGCCGCCCCGGCTCGGTGATCGGCTCGTCGGTGGAGTCGTCGAGGATCTCGACCAGCGCATAGGGCGTGAAAGCCCGGTGCACCCGGGCGTCGGGGCCCGGCACGGGCCGGCCGAGCAGACCGGCGTCCACACTGGCGTAGCCCACGGAGCGCGCCTCGGCCCCGGGGAACGCCGAGGCCAGCAGGCGTCGCTGGTCGTCGAACAGCGCCTCACCGCCGAAGAGCAGCAGCTCGACGGAGTCGAGCCGGACACCGGAGGCGAGGACCTGCTCGGCGAGCCGGCACAGGGTGGTGGGCGTACCCGCGAGCACCTGGGCGGCGAGGTCGCGCAGTGTCGGGATGGTCGATTCGAGCGGCGCTCCGCCGCCGATGGGCAGCCGGACGTTGTCCACGGGCGCGTGGGCGAGCGAGTCGAGCACGAACAGGAAGCTGGCGTAGAGCTCACCGGCGTAGAACAGGTCGGCGACCCGGTGGCCCGGCCGCAGGCCCGTGTCCACGAGGCCCTGGCCGAAGGAGGTGACGAAGGTGCGCCACTCGTCCCGGGTGTAGACGGAGAACTTGGGGGCTCCGGTGGTGCCGCCGGTCTTGTAGACCGTGGCCTCACTGAGCGGGCCGGTCAGTACGCGGCTGTCGTGCAGGGAGTTGGCCGCCCAGAACTCCCGCTGGTCGACTACCGGAAGGTCGGTGAGGCGGTCGGCGTCCGGCGGCAGGGACGCGTAGAGGTCCCGGTAGTAGGGCGAGTTGTGACGGGCGAAACGTATGAGGTCCGAGAGCTGCTGGGCGGACATGGGCCTTTGCCTAGGTGACGGAATCAATCGGGACGGGAGCCACGGCGGACCCCCCGGCGCCCCTGCCTCCCACGAAGCACGGCCAGGACCAACGGAGTCGGCAGAACTGACGTGCGGTCATGATGATGAAACATCAGCGCACTTTCACCAAACTGAACAAGTATTTCCGGCCAGAACGGCTTTTCACAGAATTACTTGCGGTTTCAAGCATGCGTGCTGGATCCCCGCCGAGCCCGTTGCGGGGCGGGCCGGCGCTCCGTGCCGGCGCTCTGTGCCGGTGGGAGACTGGCCGCATGACCGACGATGATTCCCGGACGGGGCAACGGCTGGAACAAGCCATCCTCGCGCTGCTGGAGGAGCGCGCCCCGGACGCGACGATCTGCCCGTCCGATGTCGCGCGGGCCGTGCACAAGGGCGGGGGAGAGGGCTGGCGCGCGCTCATGGAGCCGACGCGCGAAGCGGCCCGGCGGCTGGTCGCGGCGGGCGAGGTGGAGATCACCCAGGGCGGCCGCGCGGTCGACCCGGACCAGGCCCGGGGCGCGATCAGGATCCGGCGCGTCCGCTGAGCGGATCCGCGCGGCCGTGCGGGTGTCCGTCCTGCGCCGGGGGGCATGAGCGGACAGTATGGATTCGGCCCGCCCGGGTCTTCCGGCGGGCGTCCGGCCCCGTAGGTCCTGGAGGAATCGAGCGTGAGCGCAGACAGTCAGCGCGAGGAGAAGGCCCGGCAGCTCCGGCAGCAGGCCGAGGAGCTGGAACTCCGGGCGCAGCGGGCGGACGACCCCGAGGAGCATCGGCGCCTGATCGAGGAGGCCGTCCGTATCCGCGCGAAGTGCCAGGAGACCGGTGGCCCGGAGAGCGCCACCATGGACCCCATGTAAGCAGGAGCGACGGTCAGCGACGGCGGCCGCGCCCGCGGCCGCCCCAGCCGTTCCCGATGCCCGCGACGTGCAGGGCGAGCACGGCGAGACCGATCAGCATGAAGTTGGTGGAACTCAGTACGTCATTGGTCGCGATGTCAGCCGCGTTGATCAGGAACGCGATGAAGAACAGCACTGCGGCGGCGATACCCAGCATGGCCGGCCCCTTTCGTAGGTGACGGCCGTGTGCCCCGCCGGAGCCGAAGCACGCACTCCCGTTCGAAGGCTTCTGCCGCGGGCCCCGGCCCGCTCAGGCGGCGGACCCCGCAGGCACATGGCGGAGCCAGGCGTAGGCGACGGGCTGGGCCGCGTTCCAGTCGGCGGCGAGGTCCGCGTCCACGGCGGCGAAGCCCGCCCCGAGGTAGCAGCGCAGCGCCACCTCGTTGTCCGGGTGGACCCGCAGGAAGACCTCCGCGTGGCCCGTCTCCAGCGCCCGCGCGAGAAGCCCGCCCACCAGGGTCCGGCCGATGCCCCGGCCGCGCCGGCCGGGCGCCACGATGAGGCGGGCGAGCTCGACCTCGTCCTCCTCGGCGTCGAGCCAGAGCTCCCCGTACCCGACGGGCTCGCCGCCGTCGAGGAGCAGGTAGGGGCGTACGTCGTCCTCGCGGTGCCAGCCGGTCACGGTCTCCGGGGACACCGGGAACTCCGGCAGCCCGCACCAGAGGGCGACCTCCCGGGCGGACCCGGGCCAGCCCGCCACGGCGGAGGCGTGGGCGGCGAGGGCGGGGGAGAAGGCGAGAAGTTCCATCAGCGTGATCCGTCGTTCCCTGGTCGGTGGTCGCCGTTCTGTGTCCGGCGGGTGCGCGCACCGACGGTACGTGCCGCCCCCACCCCGCTTCACCTGGGTTTCCGCGGCGGCCGGGAAGGCGTACCGGGAAGACGTACCGGGGAGCGTGTGCATACTGCTGGACAT
Source organism: Streptomyces sp. NPDC047014 (assembly GCF_040644195.1). Classification (NCBI taxonomy): domain Bacteria; kingdom Bacillati; phylum Actinomycetota; class Actinomycetes; order Kitasatosporales; family Streptomycetaceae; genus Streptomyces; species Streptomyces sp. NPDC047014. The sequence goes on from NZ_JBEYVX010000091.1 coordinate 22,227, forward strand.
GAGGTCTTCCGCCGCCGCCCGTATCCACCTGCTGATCACCAGCGTGCTGGTGCTGTCCGCGACGGCCTGCGGGCTGGGCATCGGCCTGCTGCTGGGCGGCCGGCTCACCGCCGCTCTGGCGGGTGGCGCGGCCGGGCTGGGAGCGGGCATCGGGGCGTACCTCTCGCGCAAGCAGGTCTTCGCCTTCCTCCGGCCCGCGGACGCGGTGGCGGCCGGGCCCGCGGCCGCCACCGTACGGGTGTCCCTGGCGGTGCCCGCGGCCGATCCGGCCGGCGGGGACGACGGCGAGGACGCCGGGGGCGGCTACGCGGAAGGGCTCGCGGACGCGGTGGTGGTGAGCATCGCGACCTACCAGGCGGCCGCCTTCCCCCTGACGCCTCTCGGGGTCAGCGAGGAGGAGCGCGACGCGCGCCGGGCCTTCGCCTACCGGGTCTGCGCCCAGGAGGGCCTGCCTACGGCGGTGCGGGTCTCGGCGGCCGCGGCCCTGGAAGCCGTCGACCAAGGGGTGGACGCCGGGCAGGCGCACGCGGCGATGAAGGCCCTCTCCCTGACCGTCTACGACCACCGCGGGGCTCGCTGACCCACCGGCCGCACCGTCCCTTAGGGTGACCCGCAAAGGGCTCGCACCCCTGTGCGGCCCGGTCTCATCTCCGTGAGGGGCAGGTCCAGTTGGTGGAGTCTTTGCGGCCCGGTGACCCGGCGGAGATAGGCGGCTACCGCCTGCTGGCCCGGCTGGGCGAGGGAGGCATGGGCGAGGTGTTCCTCGCCCGCACCCACTCGGGCCGCCCCCTGGCCCTCAAGACGGTGCACCGGGACCTGAGCCTCCAGGCGGGCTTCGCGGAGCGCTTCGACCGGGAGATCCGTACGAGCGACCGCGTGCGCGGCGCCTGGACGGTCTCGGTGGTGGATTTCAGCCCGCCCGGCGCCGCCCCGCAGTGGCTGGCCACTGAGTACATCGCCGCGCCCTCCCTGGCCGACTGGGTGGAAGGCCATGGACCGCTCCCGCGCCCCGCGCTGCTCGCCCTGGCCCGCGAGCTGGCGGCGGCGCTGGTCACCGTGGGCGCGGCTGGCGTGGTCCACCGCGACATCAAACCGGCCAACGTGCTGCTCGGCGCCCAGCGGCCCTTCCTGATCGACTTCGGTATCGCCCGCGCCGTGCGCGACGCCCGCTACACGCAGACCGGGACCGTCATCGGCACCCCCGGCTATCTGGCCCCGGAACAGGCCACCGGATCCGTGGCCTCGGCCCCCGCCGATGTCTTCTCCCTCGCCGCCGTCCTCGTCTACGCCGCCACCGGCCGGAGCCCTTTCCTGGAGGCGGGGGCCGAGCTGGCGCTGCCCGCGCTGCTCTACCGGATCGTGCACGACGAGCCCTGCCTCGACGGGGTACCGCAGCCCCTCGCCGCCCTGGTGGCGGACTGCCTGGCCAAGGACCCGCAGGCGCGGCCCACCGCCGCGCGGGTGCTGGAGCGCCTGGAGCAGGCGGAGCCCGCGCCGGACGAGGCCGGCTGGGCCGGGGCGGTGCCGCCGGAACTGGCCGCGGAGGTGGCCCGCCGCGAGACGGCCCTGGGCGCCCTGCTGGTACCGCCCCGGCCGCAGGCACCGTCGGCCCCGGTGGCCCCGCCCACACCGCCCGTCCCGCCGCCGGCGACCCCGGCCCAGGGGTACGGGCCGCCGCTTCCGGTGTCGGTGCCGATGCCCGCGACGGCGCCCGCCGCGCGGCCGGGCCGGTGGGGCTCGCCCG